>NZ_JBTSLF010000093.1:0-10836 GCF_054640775.1 Candidatus Aquicultor sp.
AGATGTATAAGAAATAAGAGCTTTTTACCTTGAAGAAAAACGACGCATAGAAAAGGGTGTCTAGTAATGAATGAGATAGCGGCAGGCATAATAGCGAAAATGGTTGAATTGAACGAGGGGGTTGAAGGCAAGAAGGTAATGCAAAAGCTCGTCTACTTCTTGCAGGAGAGAGGCATGCCGTTGGGTTTTAAATATCAACTTTACTGCTACGGTCCCTACAGCCATGAATTAGCCTATGCGGTATCTGATTTTGAATCGTTTGGGATACTCGTGGCTCAGCCTGGGGCGAATAATGCCACAGCATATAAAAGTGGACCTACCGCGGGAATTTTTGTTGAAGCGAATAATGCGCTTGTTGATAAATTCCAACCTGTAATTGAAGCAGCGTTATATGAGTTTGGTAAAAAATCTAGTAGCGAGCTAGAGCTTATGGCCACGATACATTTTATTGATAAATCCATGCGTAGCAAGAATGGTATAAGTGAAAAGAACCAGGTAATCGCTCTAACAAAAAAGGAAAAGAAAAAGTTTCCCGAAGATGTCATTAGCCAAGCATATAATGAATTGGTAAGAGTCAGTCTCATTTGTGATTAAATATCCTGTATAAACCAATGTACAGTATTCTCGAGATACAGGATAGGTTTAACATCTCCATAACAGCTACCGCAGGTATCGAGCATAACAAAAGGTAGTCATCGTCAATATAAACATCCTTCCAAAAAGGGTAGAGTTACAATAGCAGGTCATCCAAATGATGATCTAAGCCCAGGGACATTAAATAGCATCCTAAAGCAAGCACAGCTTAAGGAGGATAAATAGGTGTATCGTTTTCTTGTAATAATAGAAAAAGCAAACGAAAATTATTCGGCGTATTCGCCTGATCTACCAGGTTGTGTTGCTACAGGCGCGACGCCTGAAGAGGCAGAGCAAAATATGCAAGATGCCATTAAACTTCATATGCAAGGTTTTAAAGAAGATAACCTGCCCATCCCAGAGTCACATTCTTTTGCAAAATATATCGCTGTCTAGGAGAGAAAGGGTACTTAACTAACCCCTTAATCTGCTCTTCTGTATTAGCTCATCCTTTTTTCATACAGGGGCTAGGTAAGAAGAAATCCTCAGCGATGCTATCCCCTTAAAAACAGAAATATTGCTGCTGCAAATATCATCTCTTCTTGGGTATAAATCTCTCTACTATGGCACTTAAAGGATCAAAAAAGAGCAGCTCCGGCATAGCTAAGTTGTTGGTGAGCATACTTATTGCGCAGGCGGTTGGCAACATTGGGACGATATTTACCGTACCTGCGGTTAGAAACTGGTATCCAAAGCTTAAGAAACCATCGTTCAACCCTCCGAATTGGATTTTTGGTCTCGCGTGGGGGATTCTTTTTACGATTATGGGGATATCGTTGTTTCTCGTTTGGCGCAAGAAAGAAGAGAGGCTGTCGGAAATACCTAACTTTAAGCCGGCCGTTACAGTCTTCGGGACTCAACTTGGTTTGAACGCGCTTTGGTCGTATATGTTTTTTGGTTTGAAGAACCCGCTTCTTGCGCTGATAGATATAGGATTTCTGTGGGTTGCGATCGTAGCCACGATCACGCTGTTCTTACCCATCTCGCTTGCGGCAGGTCTTCTTCTTATCCCTTATATCCTCTGGGTAAGTTTTGCCGCAGTGCTCAACTATTCTATCTGGCGACTTAATCCCCCGCACCCTAACTCTGTCCCACTAGGGACGAGAGAATAGATTTCTCAACGTTTGCTCTAGCCTCCACTATAGTGCAGTTTCGGGCCACGGAACGTTCCCTGCAAATCAAAAACGCTCACATTTCCATGAGCACAAAAGCATAAATATTTGACACCGTATCCGATAAGCGCTAGCTTATCTTTGTGTCGTATTTAACCAACTATTAATGGAATCCTAGATGTTACCGCTAATCTCATCAAACAGGAGTCGATGCTATGGATGTTGTCTTTATCGAGCATGCTGATGAACGAATAGTAGAAAGAGGCACTAATGCTGATGAGGTAAAGCAGGTACTCGCGACTGCTGATACAGTACCCACAAAGCTAGGCAGGATAGCTGAAGAAGCGGTATTTGAATATAATAGTAATTGGCTCGGGAAATATTATAAGCAGAAAAAGGTAAAAGTAGTATACGTAGAAGAACAGGGTAAGACTATGGTTATTACCGTTTACGTGTACTTCGGGAGCTGGGGGTAAGAGATGAGATTATCATACGATACCACATACGATGTTCTCTACATCAAGTTTTCAGAACAAGTTGAGAAGGTGACCAGTAAGAACCTGGATGAGGAGATCACCATCGATTTTGACGTCGATGGCAAAATAGCAGGGATAGAAATACTGGATGCCTCGAAGCATGTTGATTTAGCTAATCTTTTACCTGTCCAGGTTGAAAAGAAAGCAGCAGGTTAATCGTATTGTCGCTCGGGCACACCCAGTGCCCGTAGAATCGGCTTTGCTGGTCACCACCCGGTAAATGCCTCCTGGGTTATATTAACACCCATGAGAAACGTTACGATGAGCCACCGCCGGTTAAAGTAGCCGAGCGCACTCGTACCCATTACGGTGCCTCCCCAAATAACCTTAACCCATTGATCAAGATACATTATCGCACCCCTTTCTGCACAACGTTCTATAAACACGCATATATATGCCCCCATTGCAGCCCTTTTAAAAAGGTGGCCACTTCCTATCACAGCGGGCTAAGTGCCCCGCTTCACCTCATGCACCACACTCCCATCAGGTCCAACCAACCGCACCTGCATCGGCATTTGCCCTAAAGCATGGCTCGCACAACTCAAGCACGGGTCGAACGCCCTAATAACCGCCTCAATCCGGTTCAACGCCCCCTCAGGTATCTCATCCCCACGAATAAACTGCTTCGCAACCTGCAAAACCCCACGGTTCATCGCCCCATTATTGAATCCGGTGGCGATTATCAAGTTAGCCTGCGTCACAAGACCGTCATCATCGATCTTATAATGATGAATCAACATACCCCTGGGTGCCTCAGCGACGCCAACGCCCTCCGAGCAGTTGGGTTCGGCCTTCGCTCTAATCCGGCGCCCCAAAACGTACGGCTCGTCCAACAGTACGCCCATCTTCTCAACGCAATAAAGTATCTCGATCAGCCGCGCATAATGATAATGAAACGAACTCAAGACAACGCCGCGCTCAAGCGACCTGAACTCGGTCCACTCCTGGGCGGCCAGGGGCATATCCACCTTATCAATAATATTCAGTCGGGCCAACGGACCGACTCTAAAAGCATTATCAGGCGGCGGGGTGTCCCTGTGATACGGGAACTTCATGTACGACCAGTCTTCCGCCTTCTCGGCGATGTGATCCTGGTACTCTGCAGCATCAATGCCATCGTCGACAATCTTACCGCTTGAGTCGACAATCCTCATCAGCCCATCCGTGTATTCCAACGCGCCGTCCTCACCAACAATCCCCAAGAAATAAGTAGGGTAGTTAGAAAACGTGCGGATTTCATCCCTAAAGTTCTCCATCGACCGTTTAAACCAGTCAAGCGAACGGCGTATCGCGGCCATAGCCTCGGGTAGCATCCCCCGTATCTCGCTCAGGGCGTCGGCTGAAAGGGGAGTGGCGACGCCGCCGGGGACGATCCAGCCCGGGTGGACGCGTTTGCCGGTGCTGGCCATATGTGCGATTACATTTTGGCCGAATTTGCGCAGGTAGATGCCGTCCATGGCGAGCTGGCGGTTGGCGGCGGCTACTTCGAAGAGGCTGCGCTTATTCGGGTCGGCATCCATTCCAAACAAAAGGTCGGGGGAGGAGAGGTAGAAGAAGCTTAAAGCATGCGACTGGATGACCTGGGCGAGGTTGGCGATTCGCCTCAGCAAGAGCCCGGTTTCGGGGATATTGACCGACAGGATGGCGTCGCAGGCCTTCGACGAGGCGGTCGCGTGGCTTACCGGGCAGATGCCGCAGATGCGCTGCATGATGAACGGCAGCTCGTAGAAGGGCCGTCCCTCGCAGAACTTCTCGAAGCCGCGAAACTGCGTAAGGTGAAGCCGTGCGTCCTCGACGCGCCCCTCGTTATCAAGGTGAATTGTGATACTCGCGTGCCCCTCGATGCGGGTCACAGGCGCTATTACGATATCTTTTCGCTCCAACTGTTCCTCCTATCCGAACCGGTTCTTGATTTCCGGCATGCGCCCCTCGAGAAGCTCGCTTATAACGAAATGGATTAAATCCGCCGAGGGAGGGCACCCCGGTATGAAGACGTCCACGCCCACGACCTCGTGCAACGGTACGGCGTAGGGCAGAAGCGCCGGGACGTTTTCCTTGGGGATTTTCGAGCCGATGCCCGTCCTCTCGAGAAAGATTTCATTTAAGAGGTCTGCGACCCTATGGGGGTTGCGGTATGCCACGATGTTGCTGGTCACGGCGCAATCGCCGAGCGAGACGAGTATCTTCGTACGCTCGCGCATCGTGAGAAGCCTGTGACGGTCCTCCTCGCTTCCGACCGCCCCCTCGATGAGCACGACGTCGACATCCGGTGGATATTCCTTGGCGTCGACGAGCGGGCTGTAGACGACATCCATCTTGCCGGCCAGCTCGATCAACCGCTCGTCCATATCGAAGATGGACATATGGCACCCCGAGCAGCCGTCAAGCCACGCCGTCGCCACCCTTGCTTTTCTAGCCGGTTTTTCCATCGCTTTTTTCGTCCGCGGTTTGCTTTCTCGCGACGATTCCTTTTGCCGCTTTGCCATTAGCGCTCACCCCTCATGATCTTCAAGAGCGGCAGGAACGTGTGCTCGCGTCGCGCCTCGGCAATCGACATTCCCCGCTCGTAGATGGCCCCGACCGGGCAGACGTTTACGCACTTGCCGCAGCTCGTACAGGTATGCGACTCGCCCCAGGGCTGGTCGAGGTCGGTGATTATCTGGTCTTGAACGCCGCGCCGCTTCATCCCTAAGGTATTGGCCCCCTCAATTTCCGAGCACGCCCGTATGCAGCGGGTGCACAGGATGCAGCGGTTGTGGTCGAGCACGAATTTGTCGTGCGTAGAGTCGATCTTAAGGCCCGGATAGAGATAGGGGTAGCGGATATGGGTGATGCCCAGCTCCAAAGCGAGGCCTTGCAGCTCGCAGTTTCTGTTCGCCACGCAGATAGAGCAGATATGGTTTCTCTCAGAGAAGTAGAGTTCGACGAGCATCTTGCGGTACTGCTGCAGCCGCTCCGAGTTCGTCGTGATCTCCATGCCTTCCCAGACGTAGGTGGTGCATGAAGTCAAAAGCTTCGGCACGCCCTTTACCTCGACGACGCACAGACGGCAGCCCCCATAATTCGTCAGCCCCTCGAATTGGCACAGGGTGGGGATGCGTATGTGGTGTTCGCGCGCCACGTTTAAAATAGTCTGATCCTCACGACCGGCGAGGTCGCGGCCGTCTATCTTAAGCGTCTTAACACGCAGCTCTTGTCGTGCGGGTTCCGGTCTCATCGCTTCACCTCCACGGCTTCTTTAAAGCTGCCGGCGTCTTTGAACTTGCACACCCCGGCCGGGCAGCGCTTCTCTTCGATGTGCGCTATGTACTCGTCGCGGAAGTAGCGCAGCGTGCTTAAGACCGGGTTCGGCGCCGATTGCCCGAGACCGCAGAGGCTGGCGTGTTTTGCCAGGTCGCAGAGTTCCTCAAGCATCGGCAGGTCGGCCATCGTCGCCGTGCCGTTGGTTATTTTCTCCAGGATATGATGCATCTGGACGGTTCCCACCCGGCATGGGATGCACTTGCCGCACGCCTCCGATTTGCAGAAATCCATAAAGTACTTGGCCACATCCACCATGCAGCTGGTTTCGTCCATGACGATCATGCCACCTGAGCCCATAATCGAGCCGACCTGCATCAGCGACTCGTAGTCGACCGGTAAATCCAGGAACTGCTCGGGGATACAGCCGCCCGACGGGCCCCCGGTCTGCACCGCCTTGAACTTGCGCCCTTCAGGGATGCCGCCGCCGAGGTCGTAGATGATCTCGCGAAGCGGTATCCCGAGCGGCACCTCGATGAGACCCACGTTATTTATCCTCCCGACCAGGGAGAACACCTTGGTCCCCTTGCTTTTCTCGGTGCCGATGGAGGCGAACCAATCGCCGCCGTTTTTAATGATGGGGGCTATATTTGCAAACGTCTCGACGTTGTTGATGAGGGTCGGCTTACCCCACAGGCCCCGCTCGGCCGGGTAGGGGGGACGGGGACGGGGGAGGCCGCGCTGGCCCTCGACCGACGAGATGAGCGCCGTCTCCTCTCCGGTGACAAAGGCGCCCGCACCGTAGCGCAGCTCGATATCGAAGCTGAAGGTGGTGCCTCCGATGTTGCGCCCGAGCAGGCCTTTCTTCTCGGCCTGCTTTATCGCGGTTTTCAGCCGTTCTATCGCCAGTGGATACTCGGCTCGCACGTAGATAAAACCGCGGGTGGCGCCGACCGCATACCCACCGATGACCATCCCCTCGAGCATCTGGTGGGGGTTACTCTCCATGACGCTGCGGTCCATGTACGCGCCGGGGTCGCCCTCGTCGGCGTTGCAGATGACGTATTTATCGCCGCTCGCACTATATGCTTTAGCCACAGTGCTCCACTTCAGGCCGGTCGGATAGCCAGCCCCGCCGCGCCCACGCAAACCGCTTCGGGTCACCTGGTCGATGACCTGCGCCGGACTCATCTCGGTCAAAACATCCAGCATGGGCTCGTAACCGCCGGCGGCGATGTAGTCCTCGATACGCTCGGGATCGATAAAGCCCGAGTGCTCGAGCACGATTTTCGTCTGGCGCATGAAAAACGGTGACTGCATCGAGAGCTTTTGTTCCTTAGTCAGCGTTTTGTCCAGGCCTTTGACCAATTTCTCGGCGTCTTCGGGGCTCGCGCCCTCGTGAACTGTGGCTTTCGACTCGGTTAAGACGATCGGCCCTTGAGAACACAAGCCAACGCACCCGACCCGTTTGACCTGTACCTCGTTCTCAAGACCGCGCTCTTTAACTTCCTTCTCTATCGCCTCTTTCACCTTGTCGCTGCGAAGCGACAGGCACCCGGAGGCCATACACACGTGTATCCTGTGCTTGTAGTTTTTCTTGGATTCTTGTTCGGCTTGCTTGATCTCGTTAACCTCATCGTGCGTCATTCCCCAACCGCCTCCTCCGTTATCCCTTCGATGATGGGATTCTGCGGGGCGGGGCCTTCGGGGGGCGTCGTGGGAACACCCTTCGGTGCACCCTCGGCATATTCGGCGATGGAAGTCCACCCGGTCAGCTTCTGTTTTACCGCCTCGGGGCTGATCTTGCCCGACATCTCGCCGTCAAAAAGCACGACCGGCGCAAGACCGCACGAGCCGATACACCGCGCCGTTACCACGGATACCTTTCCGTCGGCGCTCGTCTCACCCGGCTTTGCCCCGGTGACCTCTTTAACTGACTGCAAAAGGTCGTCGGCGCCTTTGATATAGCAGGCCGTCCCGGTACACACGGTGCAGGTATGCTCGCCTTGCGGTTTTAAAGTGAAGAAGTGATAAAACGTCGCGACACCGTAAACCTGGCTTAAGGGAACACGCAGCGCCGCCGCCACGTATTTCATGGCCTCTTCATCCAGAAAACCGAACGTTTCTTGCACTGTATGAAGCGTTTGGATCAGGGAATGCGGTGCATAGCCGTAGCCGCGCATCGTCCTGTCGATTATCTTCCACCTCCGGTCATCCGAAGGCGGGGAAGGTCTCTCAAGGTTTATCAAGTGCACCATCCTTTCAGCGGCTTTAATACGATCAGCACGGTATATTGTTACCCGTATCCTGTCAGAATTATTTGAATCGATTATTGGCCGGAATTATGGAGAGTGATTTCTTAGAGTGAATTAATGGGGGATTAGTTGAGGAATTATTAGAGTTACCTTAAAAACCCTACTAAATTCGTCGATATAAAGGTATTAACCTAATAAAAACTAAACGACGAGGTACCCAGCGTGGCACATCCTTCACAGCAGGCGTTAAGAAAAATAAGACTTGGAGAGTTGCTGGTCGCAGCCGGGGTTATAACGCAATCCCAGCTTGAAGAGGCGCTTTTTGCGCAGAAAAAGACAGGAGAGCGTCTCGGCGTTGCCTTGCGTAAACTGGGGTTTGTCGGTGAGGATACGCTCATCGAGTTTCTCGGTAGGCAGCTCGATATCCCGCATATCGACCTTGAGCATACGGAAGTCAATGAAGATATCGCCAGATTGATCCCCGAGGCGATCGCCCGGAAGTATAAGATCATCGCGGTGGCCAAAGTCGATACCCTCTTGACCTTAGCGACGGCCGACCCGCTCAACCTCTTCGCCATGGATGATGCAGAGAGTATTACCGGCTGCCAGATTATCCCCGTTATTACCACCGAAAGGGATATTCAAAAAGCGCTTGATAAGTACTATTGGATGCGGGGCGCGAACAGCGGTGTCGAAACAGGGCAGCGCCGTGCGGGGCAAAAAGCCGCCAACGCACCCGAGCAAGGTGCCGGCGACGGGGATACCAAGCGGTTTATCGAGATGGTTCTCAGACAGGCCTTGATCGACAAAGCGAGCGACATCCACATCGAGATGGGCGAAAACGAGCTGCGGGTTCGCATCAGGGTCGATGGTATCCTGCACGAGATAGCCACAGCCCCTAAATCGATTCACCAGTCGGTTGTTTCCCGGTTGAAGATATTGGCCGAGCTTGATATAGCCGAGAAGAGGGCGCCGCAGGATGGCAGGTTCTCCGTCCAGGCAGGTAATCGGAAAATCGATTTTCGAATGTCGACCGTTCCGACGATCTTTGGCGAGAAGGTCGTTTTAAGGGTGCTTGAGAAACAAGCGTCCTCCGTCAGCGAAGAGAGCCTTGGTTTCGATCGCGAAGACCTCCAGAAGTTCAGGCGCCTGGTAAATAGCCCGTACGGCATGATCCTCGTCTCCGGCCCGACCGGAAGCGGTAAGACGACCACGCTCTATACGGCGCTTAGCAACCTGGCGACGGTCGAGAAAAACGTGGTGACTATCGAGGACCCGGTCGAGTATACCTTCGACATGGTAAACCAGATACAGGTCAATCCCAAAGCGGGCGTGACCTTTGCTACCGGCCTGCGCTCACTCCTGCGCCAGGACCCGGACATCATCATGGTCGGCGAGATTCGTGATGAAGAGACCGCCGAGATCGCGGTCCACGCGGCCCTTTCGGGCCACCTCGTGCTTTCGACCATTCATACCAACGACGCCCCTTCGACGCCGGCGAGGTTTACCGAGATGGGTATCCAGCCGTTTCTTGCGGCAACATCCATCCTTGGCATCATCTCACAGAGACTCGTGCGGGTGCTGTGCCCGTCGTGTAAAGAACCGTATAAACCGGTTCCCGAGCTGCTGGCAGACCTGGGCTTGCCGAACGACGGCAGCATAACGTTCTACAAGCCGAGAGGATGCACCGAGTGCCGGGGTGTGGGATACAAGGGCCGCGAGGCGATATTTGAGATTCTTGAGATCGACGATGAGATCAAGGACTTGATCGTATCGAGGGCTGCGGCGGCGCGGGTGAGGGAAGTCGCCGAAAAACAGGGGTTTAGAACGCTGCGCGATGCCGGAATCGCTAAAGTCATACAGGGAAAAACTTCGTTGGAAATCGTCATGAAAGTCACTCAAGATGCGGGAGCTCTGTAGTAAGGGGCTTCTTCGTTACCTACGCTAAACGGCTTCGGCCTGCCGGAGCGACGCCTTCTCCTCTAGAGCGATGGTCACATCCATAGTCCCGAGTTCGCTGGCTAACGATACTCGCATACAGCCGAGTTTGAGGATCGAGATGAAGATATTCTTTCCGGCGATGAGGCTCGGTGGTGTGAGCGCAACATTCGAGTGCGCATCGTCAAACCGCGTGATTGCCATTCCCGAGACCATATTTCCAAGTTCACACAGCGCGCTTTGCGCCGTGCGGTCGAGTGAGTCGATCTTGCGCCCGAGCATCATGCTGGCGATGCCTTTGGCGGTGCTCAGCGACATACCGTAAATCATCTGGCCGCTTACCGCACCGGTTATTCCGATGAGAATATTTATCTCCTGGGATGTGCCCTGGGTCGTTGTTGCCGAAGACGGCTCTGTTGTGACCTGCAGGCCTACCTCCAGGTGTAGAAAATCAAACGCGGCGTCTACAAACGGTTTTGCAAGTTCAACGTTAAGCATAATTCACGATCCTTTCTTATCTTTATTTATTTCGACGAATTTTGGACAATCTTGAAGCATAATACCTCGTAATCACCATAATTTTGGGAGTTATCGGGCCTGAAGGGGGTCCAACCCGTTATTTGAACGTAAGGAGGCGCTTTCCATAGTCATCCTTCGAGAGGCGTGCGCCGCATTGCTCGAAGTACAGTATCCAGAAGTTTCGCACCAGAAGGAATTTTCGACTGCTGTTCGAGCGTGCGCCGACGACGTAGACCTTGACGCCGTTGAGTGAAGGCAGACCCCTATTGTTTTCTTCAGCGGATATGATCTCGTCGATGCGTTCGGGGACAAGGGGCTTTTCCATGAAGTTATAATCGGTGGATTGGTGATACATATCGGAAAAGATGATGAGCGTTTTTTGGTTCTCCCTGTGGTTATTGAAGACGCGCTCGGCAAGATACATGGCGCTCAGGATGTCCGTCGAGGGACTCTTCTCGCTCATGATGAACTCCGTCGCCGTCGCCGTGATCTTAGTTTTCTCTTTACTTTGGGCTTTCTTGAAATTGTCGAACTCTTTATTGCTGACCAGGTCGATGTCGGTTGACGGGTTGAACTCGGGTAGAGTTTTGTTGATGGGGAATG
>NZ_JBTSLF010000094.1:0-10730 GCF_054640775.1 Candidatus Aquicultor sp.
AAATCTTGCCCAAACCGGCGGCCAGGTTGTCGAAGAGACCGTTGCCTCCATGGGAGAGGTCACCGAGTCCAGCAAAAAAATCGCCGACATCATCAATGTAATAAATGAGATCGCATTCCAGACCAATCTGCTAGCGCTAAACGCTGCAGTAGAAGCAGCCAGAGCGGGAGAGCAGGGTAAAGGCTTTGCGGTTGTAGCGGGAGAGGTAAGAAACCTCGCTCAAAGGTCTGCCGAAGCCGCTAAAGAGATCCAGGAGCTTATAAGAGACTCGGTGGATAAAGTCGACAGGGGCAATAAACTCGTTGAAAAGAGCGGCGAGACCCTGATGGATATTATCTCCTCCATCCAGCAAGTGGCGGATACCATCTCCGAGATATCATCGGCCTCTGAGGAGCAAGCCGCAGGCATTGACCAGGTGAATAAGGCCATCTATATGATGGATGAGGTAGTACAGCAAAATGCGACCCTGGTTGAGGAAGCTGCAGCGGCTTCACAGTCTTTGGCCATGGAAGCCGAGGAACTGCAGCGGTTGATGTATGCCTTTAACGGCCATGCAGAGGTCCCAACGAAGAACCCGGCGCAGTCTCCTAAGCAAAATACAAAGACCGGGCGTTCGAGATTGGCTTCTGTCGCAAAGCTCCATCAAAAAGAATCCAGGGCTCCAAAAGCAAAAGCCGCCGGCGCAGAAGGCCTCGAGCTTGATGCTGAAGATACCTTTGAAGACTTTTAGAAGGGGACATAGAAATGGACAACAAGCTAGAAGCAGTAAGTGAGGCTATTGCTAAAGCAGGTGGAGACCAGTTTGTCGCCTTTATTCTGGGCGAAGAAGAATACGGAATCGAGATATTGAGAGTCCAAGAGATCATAGGGTATCGGGGCTTTACCAGGATCCCTAACGTGCCTCGTTTTATCAAGGGAGTGCTGAACCTTCGGGGTTCAGTGACCCCGGTTATAGATCTGAGGCTTAAACTCGGCATGAGCGAGAAACCTTACGATACGTTTACCGTCATCCTGATCCTTGAAGTACAGGAGCGTATAATAGGCGCGATTGTTGATGCTGTTTCGGATGTTATTAGTCTCAGCGAAGCCGAAATCCAGCCGGCACCTGATTTTTCCTCGGGTGTGCGGGTTGATTTCATAGAGGGAATGGGACGAAAGGATGATAAACTTATCATTCTCCTCGATATCAAAAAGGTTCTTGGTGCAGCCGAGCTTGAGTTCCTGAATGCTGCATAGAGGCTCCTCAAAAAACAATATCGTGATACTACTAACGGAGTATAGCTAGCTAAACGGTAATGCTAAAGGTTTGACAAGCCGGGCCGATACAGTATCTCGACACATAATCGCAGGTTAGGTTAGGTAGAAGCTTAAATCGTAGTAGTTAAGGAAGCATGGTAAATATGATTGAAAACTGCTTAATCGATGAAGAAAATACCACTGTTTTGACCACACACACGGCAAACTTGCTTAAGGGTGAGTTATCTGAATATAAAGTCGTGGTTACCTCGATTGTCGCAAGCCTTAACAATGTGCAGGATCTAACTGAGAAGGTCTACTTGGCGATCGGAGAGAAGCTACCCGATATCAACCGGGCGTTTCACAGTGCTGAAGGCGAGGCGGTCTACCTACTTGATTATTTCCGCAAAGAAAGCGGATTGCTTGTTTCTGAAACAGGCGAAGCCCAGAGCGACCTGGGTAAGCTGAGCCGAGCGGCAAACTTTCTCGTTAAGGTAGCCGACGAGCAGGGCGACGCGTTCTTGAAGATGAGCGAGATGATGAAGCGCATTGATAATATCAAGGCTTCTATCGAAAGCATCAGGGATTTCTCTGCAGAGATGGAAATGCTCTCGCTTAACGCGGCCATCGTGGCCATTAAAGCAGGAGATGCGGGCCGGTCGTTAAATCCGATAACAGCCGAGTTAAAGAAGATGGCGAACTCCGCTATCTTACTAATAGATGAGATCGTTGAGAACTCCGAGAGCCTGGCCCAAACATACAGTCTCTTCCAGGAGATAAGTGAAAACCAGGCTAAATCTTGCAAAGCGGATGCTGAGGAAACCAGCGCAAGCCTTTCCTGGAAATACGAACACCTAAGGGCTAGTATCCGAGGGCTTGTAGAACAGCTCAATCGTGTGATAAACGTGGTCAAGGATTCCGGGCAACCCATCGCGGAAATCATGAATAACTTGCAAATCCAGGATATTTTGCGGCAATGCACCGACCATGTGCGCCTCTCGTTGGAAGAAGCATCTGCGGAAGTAGGATCGGCATTAAATGACACATCCCTTGCCGGTGTTACGGCAGAGCAGGTGCTCGATTCAATCGAGTTCCAGGAAAACGTTCCGCTACTCTGCATCCAACTAGTGGATGACATCGACATGAGGCTCGAGGATTCGGTACGAGAGCTAAAAGAAGGGTTTGCTATGGTAAACTCCTTGGTCCAGGGCGTCACAACATGCGAGAGCGATGCGGGAGTCACCGTCTCTGCGGATGCGGATTCCATGCATGAGATAGATGAGGCCTTTAAAGGGGTCGAGGATGTCATCATGCAGACTGCTGTCATGATGCAAAACACCGCAAACAGTTGGGAAGAGCTGTGGTCGACCGCAGTCGGCCTTGAGCAAATGCTCGGAGTACTCGAAAAGCAGTTCAAGCAGTTAAAGAAGCATACAAACTTCCATCAAATCAACATCCCCATCAAGATCGAGGTTGCGCGAAGCGCTGGTCTTTCTAAAGATGGTGAGCTATCCCAGCGAGTAGAGGGGCTTGCCGAGTACATCTCTACCGAGATGAAGGAGTCCCATAAAGGCATAATCGCCGATCACCAATTCTTAAGTTCGATGGTTGCCACCATGGGCGACCATAAAAAAGATATCGAGACAAACTTAGAGTCGATCGCCATGGATGTCGACGACCTTTTGAGCAACTTCCATAGGGCGAAAGAACAGGTCAAGAAGACGTTCGCATCGGTATGCGCGGAGATGTCTCAGTTGTCAGAGCTGGTTTCGGCATCTGTGTCGGGCCTCGACCACATAAACAAATTGATAGAAGAGAATAGGAATCTGCGGCATAACTTGAAAAAGCTTGCCGAGATGGCCGCGAAAGCAAAAATGTCCGTTCGGCAGGCCGCAAATATAGCCGACTGGCAACTCCATGACGATAGGCTGAAGGGTATTGTGGACAAGTTCACTGTTTTAGCACACAAGCGAATAGCAGAAGGGCTTTACGATATTGATATTGAGGATGGGAACCAGGAAGGGGACCTTATCCTTTTCTAAACCAAAACCAGGAGGGCTTGCAGATGTTCGAGATAGAGATTGGACAGGATGGACAAGCGATAGTTTCAGGGGCGCTTTTGATCAGCTCGATCGAACAGTTTCATAAAGAACTGGCAAAGCTGTTTAGTGATGGTAATTGCTCGGTTCTCGATTTGCGGGGCGTTACTGAGATCGATACGGCGGCGCTTCAAGTTCTCATAGCATTTAAAAAATCGTTAATAGAGATCAATAGAAATGTTGATTTGATCGCCGGCAGCTCAATAGAGGAGGCCCTGGGTTTATCGGGCCTCAAGAAGCTGTTCAGGGCGGCATAAATAGGTTTGAGGTGGAATGTATGGGAAGCGTTTTAATCGTTGACGACTCTGCGACTCTTAGGGCATCGGTGAAGTTCTCTCTTTCAGAGGCCGGCTATGCCGTTGAGGAGGCGGTCGATGGAAGAGATGCATTGCGAAAGCTGCGAGAGCTTCAGACGCGAGGCGGTCAGGTATCGTTGATCATATCGGATATCAATATGCCGAATATGGACGGGATTACCTTTATTAGGGAAGCCAAGCAGATGCCTTCTTTTAAGTTTATCCCAGTACTTATCCTAACCACCGAATCGCAGGACACGAAGAAGATGGAGGGCAAAGAAGCGGGTGCGGCCGGGTGGCTCGTAAAGCCTTTTAGTAACGATCAGCTTATTGGTGTGGTTAAAAAATTCGTACGTTGATTTGTTAAAGGCTAGGCTAATTGCCTCGCCGGAGGGAGATTGGCATGGATCAAAACAGTTTAATAGAAACGTTTATAACTGAAGCAACAGAGTTAATCCAAGACCTGGAGATCGATCTTGTTTCTCTTGAAGATTCCGGTGAGGATGATCAGCTTATCAACCGCATATTTAGAGCAGCCCATACTATCAAAGGAAGCGCCGGCGTAGTCGGGCTGACTGCGCTTTCCGATTTCACGCACTCAATGGAAAGCGTTCTTGATCTGGTCAGGGAACACAGGCTTGTAGTAACAAACGACCTTGTCAGCGTGCTCCTTAGGGCCGTCGACCTATTGAAAGAAATGATCAGGGCCGCATCTGAAGGCGTGGACGATGTCGACGAACGCGAAACCCAGCTTGTCCTTACCATGCTTCGCCAGTTTCTGCCGACAGCTTCGGTGCAGGAATCAATCCAGGAGAAAGAGGTTCCCGAGAACCGGGAGGAGAGCAAGTTCGCCTACTTTGAGATCGGGCTGGTATTGCCCGAAACTATCCTCGAGACAGGTACCGATCCCCTCATGCTCCTTCGCGAGCTACAGGATTTGGGAGAAATCGTTGAGCTAGAAGTAAGCACAAAAGATACCCCCGATTTCCATACGATCGATAGCTATAAACTCTATCTGAAATGGCACCTGGTAATAAAGACGCGAGAGCTGCAATCTACGGTGCAGAACGTCTTTGTGTTCGTTCAGGATAATAATCAGATAGCGATTGAAGATGTCACGCGTTTCTTCAAGGATGACGTTGATCTCAGGATCGCCGAAATGAAGCTCGGTGAAATCCTGTCGGATAAGGGGCTTGTATCCAAAAAGGATGTCGAAGAAGTCCTCTCATCCCAGCAAAAAATCGGAGAGCTGCTGGTCCAAAGCGGGAAGGTTTCAGAGCATGATGTGCAGAACGCTTTGGAGAAGCAGCTTAAAAGCCGCGAGATTCAAAAAACCTCGACTATCAGGGTTGATACGGATAAGTTGGATAAGCTTGTTAACCTCGTAGGCGAGATGGTTATCGCCGTCGCCCGTGTAAACCAGCAACAGTGCAGCATGCTTCCCGGCAACAAACGATCCGCTCAGGGTGCGATAGAAAGCCTGGAGAGAATCAGCCGCGATCTACAAGAACAGGTTATGCGTGTGCGTATGGTGCCGGTTGAAGGGCTCTTCAGCCGCTTCCATCGGGTTATCAGAGACCTTGCAAACGACCAGCATAAACTAATCCGCCTTGAACTGTCAGGCACTGAGACAGAGCTTGATAAAAACGTTATTGAGCAGCTCAGCGATCCGCTTAAGCACCTTGTCAGGAATGCGATCGACCACGGTGTCGAATTGCCCGAAGAACGCGCCAAGGCGGGGAAAGCCGAGGAAGCAACCGTTAAGCTTTGTGCATACCAACAGGAAGGCAACATTATCATCAAAATAACCGATGATGGCCGGGGCATCGACCATAAATCGGTTCTCAAGAAAGCCATAGAGAAGGGTTTCGTAAGAAATGATGATACTCCCAACGAGACAGCCCTTTACCAGCTTTTATTTATGCCCGGCTTTTCAACCGCAAAGCAGGTTACCGAAGTCTCAGGTCGAGGAGTCGGCCTCGATGTCGTTAAGCAGAACATCGATGAGCTTCGCGGATCTGTCGAGATCATCTCAGCGGCCGGCAAGGGCACTACCTTTAAAGTGAGACTTCCTTTGACGCTCGCGATCATCGATGGCATGAACGTTAAGGTCGGTGAGGAGATTATAACGATTCCCCTGCTCTCCATTGTCGAGTCGATCCGCCCTGCAAACGACGCGGTGAAGACAGTGCAGGGCGAGGGTGAGGTAATAGATGCCCGGGGTGAGTACCTGCCCCTCGTTCGCCTTCACAGGATGTTCGGTATTGAAACAGACAAAACGGATCCCTCGGAGGCGCTTGTTGTTATCGTCGAGAGCGGCCAGCGCAGATTTGGAATCCTGGTCGACGAGATGCTTGGACAACAGCAGGCGGTCATCAAAAGCCTGGAGAAGAATTTCCGCCAGGTGGATGGCGCTTCCGGAGCGACTATTCTTGGAGACGGGACCGTATCCCTGATCCTTGACATACACGGCCTGGAAAAGATAGCGTTCAGTAATTCATCACCGGGCCTTAGCCTTGCGAGCTAAGTGAGACCGGGCAAGAGAGATAGGACGGTGCTTCAGGGGCCATTCAGCATGGCTCCTTGAAGATACAGGAACACGCAAGTTCAAAAACGCTCGACATTGGAGGTGTTGATACAGACAAACGCAGACATATAACTCGCACCAGGGATGCGAGCCGGGTGATTGCGAGCATCCGGTAGCTCAAGTGTATGTTTGGAGAACTTGCTAATAGTGATTGACCCGTTGATTCTACATCGCGCGGAGGTCAAGAGTGACCAAGTTCAGCAAAATTATAAATCTCTGTTTGGCACAAAAGCTCATACTGATAATGCTGTTGGTTAGCATTGTGTCGGTCGTGGTACTTGGTCAAGCAAGCTAGTTATGTAAGCTATAGCTAGGAAAGCAATGCAATGCATGCATAGCTCGTACCCTAGCTTAACGCAATCCAATATCTGAAAGCTCACGAGACCGGGTAGTTTTTATTAAATATGATGCAAAGCTTACTTGTCTCCGTAACGAAAATGGAGGTAGGAAATTAATGTTAAGAATGAAAATGAATATGAGTAAGAAGCTATACCTTGCTTTTGGGGCAATGATTGCACTCATTGTTCTTACGAGCGTTGTTATCTATGTGATGAATTCGAATCTTGTAAAGGCTAATCAAACTATAATTAAGCACTCTGAGTTTGAAACCCAGATGAAGGGATTTCAAGATGAGCATGGGAAATATCTCAACAATTTAGCAGCCTGTCTCTTGCTCAACGAGAAGTTCACCCTAACAACCAATCCACATGAGTGTGTTTTTGGCAAATGGTTCTACAGCTATATAGAGTCGTCGGAATTTAAGACGATTAAGGTTGAGGAGCCCGAGCTGGCCCGCCTAATCGAATCGCTGGAGGCTCAGCATCGCAGTTTCCATGAGACTGCAGGCATTATATCGGCTGAGGGAGCTGCAGGTCATCGCGCAAATGTCCAAAAGATCTACAAACAGCAGATCACTCCTATCATGGCGCAGTTAGACGGTACATACAGTAACATTGTTGATAATATTGAAACAACAAAGAGCGACTATAAGGCTCAAACTGAAGCCACGCAGAAAACGCAAAATACGATAGTGCTTATACTGGTGTTTGTTGCCGTGTTGTTAGGAGGAACGATCGCCTTCTTGATGTCGCGAAATATTGTTGCAGCCAGCCAAAGGGTGGTTAATGCTCTGAAGGTAGTCGCCAAGGGGAACTTAACCCAGAAGGTAGAGCTTCACAGGGGGGATGAGATCGGCGAGATGGCGACTGAGCTTGATGAGATGGTAGAAAACCTCTCTGTAATGGCAGGCAACATCATCGTCTCGTCGGAATCGGTCGCCAATGCTGCGGATCAGATCTCGGCCGGTAACCAGGAACTCTCACAGAGAACTCAGGAGCAGGCCTCAGCTCTCGAGGAGACCGCCTCAACTATTGAGGAGATGACCTCAACGATTAAGCAGACGGCGGAGAATTCAGGTAGGGCAAATAAACTTGCTCAGGATGCGGCAAGCGTCGCCCAAAACGGCAGGCAAGTGGTCGAAGAGACCATGGCCTCCATGGGCGAGGTCACCGAGTCCAGTAAGAAGATCGCCGACATCATCAATGTAATAAATGAGATAGCATTCCAAACCAACCTTCTTGCGCTGAACGCTGCAGTCGAAGCAGCCAGAGCGGGAGAGCAGGGTAAAGGCTTTGCGGTAGTGGCGGGCGAGGTAAGAAACTTAGCCCAGCGCTCTGGCGAAGCCGCTAAAGAGATCCAGGAGCTTATAAACGACTCTGTCGGAAAAGTCGACAAAGGCAACAAGCTCGTCGAGGAGTCCGGTAAGACTCTTATGGAGATCATCTCCTCGGTAAAACAGGTAGCTGATACGGTCTCCGAGATATCCGCAGCAGCTCAAGAGCAAGCGGCTGGGATAGATCAGGTGAACAAAGCTATCGCCATGATGGACGATGTGGTACAGCAAAACGCTGCTCTTGTTGAGGAGAGTGCCGCTGCAAGCCAGTCCTTGGCTATGGGGGCCGAGGGACTACAGCGGCTTATGGGGGCTTTTGAGGTATCTAAGGAGTATCTTGGCGGAGAGGTCCGCGGCAAGACAAAGAAAACAAAACTTGGTAACGTCACCGAGTTTCCGAGGAAAGAGACCAAACTAAAGGTAGCGGTCGGAGCAGAAGACATGCACCAAGATATCGACCATGAGGACTTCGAGGAATTCTAGGAAAAGGAGATGGTTTAAATGGATAAATTTGCAGAAATGAACGATGCCATCTCAATAAAAGAAGTAGACCAGTTTGTCACATTTACTTTAGGCGATGAAGAATACGGCATCGAGATCCTAAAAGTACAGGAGATTATCGGCTACCCCGGATTTACAAAAATCCCAAACATGCCCTCCTTTGTCAAAGGGGTCATCAACCTGCGTGGCTCTGTAGTGCCGGTTATTGACTTGAGGCTTAAGTTTGGCATGGATGAGAGAGCTTACGATACTTTCACAGTCATTTTAGTGCTTGAAGTCAGAGAGAAGATCATAGGCGCTATTGTAGACTCCGTGTCGGATGTCATAAGCCTCAAAGAAGAAGAGATGCAGCCGACCCCAGATTTCTCTTCAGGTGTAAGTGCGGATTCGATCCGAGGGATGGGGCGAAAGGATGAAAAGCTCATCATCCTCCTCGATATCGATAGAGTCCTCTCGGGGGCTGAGGTCGGTATGCTTGACGCGGCATAATCAAAAGCAGCGAGGTCCTGAGGAATACCCCTCAGGACCTCGCACTAAGTTTAGATGAGATACAAACAGGCGGAATTAATGGAAATTCGTGTAGAAACAGAATACAGAATCAGCGATGCGGAGTTCGAACTCTTAAGAAGCCTTATTAAGGAGTTGACGGGGATCAACCTCTCCGACCAGAAGAAAATGCTGGTCGTGTCGAGGCTCTCAAAGCGTCTTCGCAGCTTGGGTCTGACAAGCTTCGCCGGTTACTATAAATACGTCACCGAGGATATCAAGGGCTGTGAGGAGATCGATCACTTAATCAACCGTATGACTACAAACAAAACTGATTTCTACCGCGAAAGCCACCATTTCGATTTTATGCAGAAGACCGCCCTGCCACATATCTACGGGGAAGGCAGGAAGCATAGCGAACTAAACCTGCGGGTTTGGAGCGCCGGCTGTTCGTCGGGTGAAGAGCCGTATACGATAGCCATCACCCTAAAGGAATTCTTCCAGAATAAGCCCGGCTGGGATGTTAAGATACTTGCCACCGACCTTGATACGGAAATGCTCGATAAATCCAAGGCAGGTATCTACAAACAGGAGATAGTTTCGCCGATATCTAATGAATACCTGCGAACCTATTTTAAGAAGGGCGTCGGCGAAAACGAGGGGTTGTTTATGGCCAAGGACACCCTCAAGGGTATGATCGTTTTTCGCAGGCATAACCTGGTGTATGATAGCTTACCGACAAAGCGCCAGTTTGATATCGTATTTTGTCGAAACGTTATCATCTATTTTGATGAGAAAACTAAGATAAAAGTTATTAACCAATTTTATAACGCCTTGAAAGAGGGCGGATACTTGTTTCTCGGGCACTCCGAGTCACCGGTTGGTTGTGAGAGCAAGTTTAAGCTATTGGGCAACAGCCTGTATCGTAAGATTAGTTAACAGCCTTTATCGGATCGTTACTTGTAGTTAGAGGAGAACTCGTGGCTAATATCAGAGTATTGGTCGTTGATGATTCAGCGGTTATCCGGCAATTAGTAAAAGAGATTTTGGAACGCGACCGCGAGATAGAAGCGGTTGAAGTCGCCAGCGACCCGGTATTCGCTGAAAGGAAGATACTAAAATTCAAGCCTGACGTCATTACGCTGGATGTCGAGATGCCGGGTATGGACGGCATAACATTTCTGGAAAAGATAATGCAGACCCACCCTGTCCCCGTTGTCATGCTTAGCTCGCATACCGACCGTAACGCCTCTGAAACCTTACGCGCCTTAGAGCTTGGCGCGGTAGATTTTATCACCAAGCCAAAGACTAATATATCTGAAAACATCGAGACGATAGAGGAAGAGATCCTCACAAAGGTAAAAGGCGCTGTAAGGGCGAATGTGCGCACCAAGCCGACTAAGCTTGCCGCTCCCCCACGCTATTCGGTCGACGAAGTAATCAAGAGACAAACAACACACGGCGGTAATGCGGCTGAGAACATTATCGTATTGGGGGCTTCAACCGGGGGCACGGTCGCTATCAGCGATCTGCTCGGGTTCATGCCGGCGGATTCTCCCGGAATAGTCATCGTTCAGCACATGCCTCCCTACTTCACTAAGGCCTATGCCGAGAGAATAAACGGCCTGATTGATCTTGATGTAAGAGAGGCCGAAAACGGCGACAGAGTCGAGCGGGGAACTGTCCTTATAGCCCCCGGCGGCAAGCACATGCTGCTTCAACGCGACGGCCGCGGATTCTATGTCGATGTAAAAGACGGTCCCCCCGTAAACCGCCATAAGCCATCGGTAGATGTCTTATTCCGATCAGCCGCGCACTCAGCCGGGGCCAAGGCGATAGGCGTGATATTGACC
>NZ_JBTSLF010000095.1:0-10551 GCF_054640775.1 Candidatus Aquicultor sp.
ATGGGCTGCTTAAACTTGCTGTAATCTGAATGCTCACGGAAGAAAGAATGTCGGAAAGCCGTATGAGGGAAAACCTCACGTACGGTTTGATGAGGAGGGGCTGGTTGGTTCCAGCCCTTCACTCTATTTTTCATTCTTGGCTCACACCCCGGACCCCGGCCTCTGGACCCTACCCACACCCGCGACCCTCACTTACGGTTGGGTGTTTCGCAGGAATTCTGCGGCGGCTTCGGGGATGGTGACGTCTATCCACATGCCGGTGCCCAGCTCGAAGCCTGCGGGGATCGTTAGTTTAGGGATTATAGACATGTGCCAATGGTAGGTATCGGTCAGGCCGTATCCTGGTGGGCTGGTATGCAGGTACATGTTGTAGGGAGGGTCGTTGAGCCCGTTGTAAAACCGCCGCAGCGTATTCCTGAATATGACGGCAAGTTCCTCGATCTCGTCGTTAGAGATATCTTCGAATTTAGGCCTGTGATGCAGCGGTAGTATCCACGTTTCGAAGGGGAGCTTGGCGGCAAACGGAACAAACGCAAGGAAATTATCCGTCTTTTCAACGATCCTCTCGTTGATATCCAGCTCTTGCGAAATAATTTTACAGTAAATACAGTGACCGTTTTCGTCATAATATTCGGCGGCCCCGTATAGCTGCGCCGCAGGAACCTCGGGGAGTACCGGAACGACGAATACCTGGGAATGGGAGTGCTCGAGCGATGCCCCGGCCGGCTTGCCGTGGTTGATAATAATCTGAATATAACGGGCGTAGGGTTGATTCTTATGGTAATCGTATCGAAGCTTATATGCTTTTAGCACCTCTACTACCTGGTGCGTTGGGTGCGTGGCCAGACTCGATTCATGCTGCGGGCCGTGGACGATGACCTCGTGCGCCCCATATGCCTTTCTGCTCAGATAGAGGCCGTTTATCGTTTCATCGTGATTTTCCGGTGTAAAGGCGGGGAATTTATTTGGCACTACTCTGATTGTCCAATCCGGTGAGTTGGGTGGCAAGTCACCCGGTCTAAACGCCAGGGTCTCGGGCGGGGTCATGGACTCATTGCCGTACTCGAACGGGCAGACCTGGGGTGAAGAACCGCCATCTCTTAGTATGAAATCATCCGGACGTTTTGCTCGCTCTTTTGCTACGACGACCCAGCGTTTTGTTACGGGGTCTTGTCTTAACTCGGGCATTGTGCCTCCTTGGCCTGGGCCTTAAACAGTATTAAAGAAAGCATACTATAAAACCTTCGCACGAGGTCTTATTTCTCTCTATGCCAAAAATAAAAAACTTAGAAACTTTGCCATATTGGATAGCCGTTTTGTGATGCATACGTTAGAATACTAGCAAATGCCCATGCATGATCGATGCAGCTTTCGTCCACAACAGAAAAGGTAGACCAAAAGTTTCAAAAAAAACAAAAATTTCTTGTTTAACAGCCAACAATTAAGGGTAATACAAACGTTAGGTATTAAATTACCGCTTGCATGCTATAACAGGAAGCCTTTACATCAAAGTTCCGTGAATGAGAGCTACAGGGGGCGTATCAGGTGTCTGCCAGCGACCAAAATTCAATCACAGAAGAGTTAGCAGCATTAGAAAAAGAGTTTGGCGAAGACAGTAAAGCGTGGCAAAAAATCTACGCTAGTATGGTTCAGAATAGTTTTGAAGTAGGTAAGAACCTCCAGGAAGTGTTGACCTCAGTACTTGAATCCATCCTTATGCTTTCAAAGGCGAATGCCGGTATCATGCTGTTAGAAAGCGAGGACACCCAGGGTCTAGTCGAGATTGCCAGCAATGGCTTCAGGCCCGATAGACCGGTAGTTTTCAAGAAGAGCGCAAGTATCGGAAAAGAGCTGGAGACATATCTCTCAGAGGACATAAAGCATGCAGACGGCAAGTTCGCTATCATCGGCCTTGGATCAAGAGGGCCGGAGGTAGGGGTGCTTGCCATTTATTTTGCCGATCCTTCAATGCAAGTGACGGAGACCGAACAACTACTTAAGCTTCTAAGGGTGCACATCGCGGACGGTATACAGCGGACCAGGGCGCTCGATGTCGTGAAAAACCAGGACGTTCTCTTCAAGGCAAGCTTGATGCAGCTCAGCAAAACCATGGGCACGACGCTTGATATGAAGAAGCTTGCGCGCCAGATAACCCACGTTTCCATGGCCATCGTAGGGGCCGATCTTTGCGATATTCTTCTTATCAGGGACGGCTCACTCGAATTCCAGGTTGCCTCGGGTTTTAACAAGATACTTAAGGGGTTCGGGAACGTACCGCTAAAGAAAGATCCCGCCGCCGGAATCGTCGAGCGCGGCAGGGCGATGGTTATAAAAAACATCAGGTCGAAGAGCAGATTCCACGAACGTCCTTGGCTTAACCGCGAGCAGTTCAAATCATATATAGGGGTGCCGATTAAGCAGGGTGACAAGGTAATCGGTGTCTTAGAGGCTTTTAGTAAGAGCACGTCAAGATTTGATAACAGTGACCTTAAGATATTGCAATCGCTTTCGGGGCCGGTCGCAGCCGCATTGCGTAACATCAGGTTCTTTGAGGAGACGAAGAAAAAAGCCGAAGAACTGAGAATATTGCACACGCATACATCGCGAATCGTTGCGGTTACCGATATCGGAAAGATGATGAAAGAGATCGTAGACGCTGCAAGGTCGGCGGTGGGTTGTCTAATGTCTGCGGCGGCGCTTTATAACCCTGAAACGGGGCATTTTGAATATCGGACATCAAACATCGACCCCATCCTTGGCGAACCGGTATTGACCAAGACAGATGAAGAACGCGGCTCGTACAATGAGGTGGCATACGCCGAAATACTGCGCACAGGCAAGCCGTTACGCCTGGACGATATAAAGCTACATAAAGAAAGCGGAATAGAGAGAACCGAGGACCTGCCGCTAAGGGGTTTTCTGGGTGTGCCGCTTATCGATCAAAGCAAAAACCCATGCGGCCTGGTCATGGTGAGTTTCAAGAAAGACGGAGGGGTATTTACCGAGGCGGATGAAGAAGTCCTCTCGACGCTCGCAAACCAGGCATCGATCGCCATCCAGAACGCACGTCTCTACAGCCAGCTTGAATACAGGGCGAAGGGTTTACGAAACCTCTTTACAGTAAGCCAGAAGATCAGCTCATCCCATGATTGCAATAAGATTCAGGGATCGGTTATAAAGGCGGTCTCGGGTTTCTTTGGCGCACAGTCTGTGTGTATAGCGCTTTACGATGACGATACCGATGAGCTAAGGATCTCAAAGTGCTTAATTAACGGCGTCGAGCGGTTCCATCATGAAGTGTTTGTCATCGACGAGGGAAAGAAGCAAAGCCTGGTCGAGGATAAAAAACCGGTACTTATTGCACCATGTGACCTGCTAGCGGGATTGCAGATAGGCGAAGAACTACCGGTTGATGATTTCAAGTCGTTTTTAGCGGTGCCGCTGGTTGTCAAGAACAAGGTTATAGGTATTCTCGGCCTCTCTACTAACTGGTCGGGGGACGAAGCCCGGTTTGTCGATGAGCTGGAGTTGATACAGATCTTTGCCAACCAGGTGGCGATCGCTATTGATAACTCGCGTCTCTATGAGGAGGCGCTCTATAAGGCCAAGAACCTATCGGCCGCACTTGATTTTTCAAAGCTTATAGCAAGCGAAATCGACGTGAGTAAGATATTTAAGCGGGTCGGGCAAGCCATAAAGAAGGTATTCGAGATACAACGCGGCTGCATTTTCTTAAGCGATAGGTCGGGCAGAAAACTCGATCATATCTATAGATGGGGGGTCGATACGGATTCCTTTAAAACCGGCGAGATATACACTGACGAGAATCATCCTATCGCTATGGCTTTCAGAAACCGGTCGCACATCGTAATAGATGACCTGTCGCACTTTGACTATCCTAACAAAAACGAGATTAAGATTGGTGAAGAATTCGGGTCGGCGGCGATTATCCCACTTATCGTGAAAGGAAAGGTTCGCGGCGTTATCGCTTTGTTCTCGGTTGAGCCGAACTTTTTTACAGAAGAACGCCTGTCGACAATCAGCATTTTTACAAACCAATTTGCGGTTGCCATCAGGAATAACCAGCTTTACTCGAGGGTTGTCGAAGAAGAGATCGCAAGGCGTGAGGCCGAGCTTTCCGTCGAGCTTCTTCAAGAGAAGGCAAAAAGCTCAATCGTTATCGAGCGAACCGGTGAAGGCATTTTTATGGTCGATGCCGAGTTGCAGATTGAATTGTTTAACCCGGCACTTGAGGCGATGACCGGGCGGAAAGCCGAAAAGGTGATCGGCAAGAAATGCCAGCAGGTGTTTAAAGACATATTTGTCGATGGCAATGTTTGCGATAGGTGTCCGATAAATGATCCTTCCAAAACGCAGACCGACAGGATAAAAGCAAACATTCGGGTTAATAAAACCGGCGAGGTCCGTTTCGTTGAGGTAAGCCATTCGCTTATCGATTACGGCGACAAAAAAGGAATCGTCGGTACGGTTAGGGATATTACCAAGGATCATGAGCTTGAGATCTATCACCATGACTTAAGGATTGCGACCGAAGTCCAGAAAAATATCCTGCCCCATAGCAAGCCGACGACGCCGGGTTTGGATATCGGCTTTATGTGCCAACCGGCGAAACAAATCGGCGGAGATTACTTCGATTTCATTCCGCTCGATAATGAAAAACTCGGTATAGCTATCGGTGATGTGGCCGGCAAAAGCTTGCCCGCGGCGCTTCTGGTCTCGATGCATAAGTATATTCTGCGCTCGGCTGCCGCCAACACCGCTTCGGTTATATCGCCGCTCAGGGCGCTCAACCAGATATTATGGGAGGATACGTCGCCCGAGGTTTTCGTGACGACGATTTACGGCGTCTATAACTACACGAATTCGACCTTTGTATATGCGAATGCCGGGCACTTGCCGCCGCTGCTCTCCTCTGGAGGACAGGCGAAGTACCTGTGGTCGCCGCAAACGCCACTCGGGATTCAGCAAAACCTTTTTATCGAACAACAGCAGGTGCGATTAGAGAAAGACGATGTGCTCGTGCTGCTCAGCGATGGCGTGACCGATATACGAAACAATAAGGGAGACTGTTTCGGGTTCGAACGGCTGCGCAGGTTTGTTAAGAGAAACCCCGATCTCAGCGCCCAGGAACTCGCGGATCGTATCCTCGAGCACACGACTCGCTTCTCGGCCGGCGATCTTGCTGATGATTTTACCATCGTGGTGCTTAAATGTACCAAAAATGGCGAGAAAACGGACGTTAAAGAAATGGTCGTCATCAACAAACCGATTGCGGTCAATGATGTTAGAAAGTTTGTTGGCGAAGAGCTTAAAACCGCCGGTTTTGATAAAAACGATTCCTCGGACGTGCTCGTTTCGGTGTGCGAAGCGGTCACCAATTCTGTCCTGCACGGGCAATCGCCGGATGGTGAAAACAATAATATCCGGGTGGGATGTTTCATCCAGGACTCCTTCTTTAAGGTGGCGATTTCAGACAGCGGTATCGGCTATGGCCCCGACCTGTCCGCATGGCGGCCGCCCGACCTGGTGCGGGACAGGGGCCGCGGCATATATCTCATGCAGCAACTCATGGATGATGTGAAATTTATAGCCAGGGATCGCGGCGCTACCATCATCCTTTCCAAAAAACTTCCGAACTCTGATGATTCGGCTCGCTGGATGTAAAATAACCCCTTTTATAACCTGCCGATTTTGGGTATATAGTGCTAAGTCGGATACCTAGCCAGTCGCGCTTCCTAAGCAGGCGCAAAATACCTTTTAACGCAGGCATTTGTGTATCCTCCATATCAATGGCACGCCGGTCGATGATGTCGGCTTGCCGGCAGGGACGTGAATCGATTGAGAATTAACCTTAGTTCGCTCGAAGATTTTATGGACGATGGGGATATTCAAGCGGAAATAACCGGGCGTGCATCGGGAGGAAACGGTTTGGCGGCTTCCTCTTCTGATTATTCGGTTTTGCTTCCGCTGCTAGGGGAAAAAACAAGCAGAGAGGCCGTAAGGCTTGTCTCTTCGATTCTTGCCGGGGAAAAACCGAGGTTGGTTATGCTCGGGATGGTGGAGGTTGCGTCAGAAGCTTCCTTAAGCACCGGGGCTCTGCCTGCGCGGGAGTACCGCCGGCTGCTCGAAGCGAACGATATAAGCCACCGCGTTAAGGTCTCTCGGAACATTTGGCAGACGATCAATGCCACGCTTGAGGGCGAGAACTATGATCTTATAGTTATGCCGTGGTCGCAAGAGAACCAAGTGAATCCCGATTACAGAATTCTCCTCAACAAGCTTCTTAACGAACCGTCTGTTGATTCGCTCATCATTAAACCTGGAAGCACGCACCAGTACAAGAGGATTCTTGTGTGCCTGCAAAGTGGGTCGGATGCGGGTTTGGTTATGGATACGGCGCTCTCAATAGCGGGCGAATACGGCGCGGAGCTTATGGCTGTTCACGCGGACAAACGCGGCGACTATGGTGAAGAGATAGCACACGTCGACGTCGGCGACCACGATCTCATAATAACAGCCGCTCCCACTACGGGGTCAAACGGATATAGAGCCGACGAGATCGTCGCACCGATTCTAGAGAATACGAATGCAACCGTAATCATTGCAAAGTCATCTTCGACACTTCAGAAGAGAGCGCCATTCGTGGGAATCCTTCCGCGTAAGCAGAATGGAAACGGTATGAACGGGCGGAGTATGGTACCGATCTCAGAGGCTGTTGATACGTGGTTTGCTGAAAATACGTTTCATGCCGACGAGTTCTCGGATATCGAGAAGCTGGTGGAAGCAAAGCGCAAGCAAGGCTTAACGATAAGTTTAGGGTTACCTACCTTAAACGAGGAACAAACGATTGGCGTCATAGTCGAAACGATGCGGACCCATCTGTGCGAGAGGTACCCTCTTATCGATGAGATCGTCGTCATCGATAGCGATTCTATCGACTCTACGGCCAGGATAGCGGAAAGCCTCGGGGTAGAAGTCATACGGGAAAGCGAGATATTGCCCGAATGGGGCTCGCGTTTGGGGAAAGGCGGGGCGCTCTGGAAAAGCCTCTATGCGCTTAAAGGAGATATTATAGCCTGGATAGATACCGACATTAAGAATATCGACCCCCGGTTTGTCTACGGGCTGGTCGGCCCGCTCATAAAATATCCCCACATAAAATACGTAAAGGGCTTTTACAGGCGACCCGTTAAGATAGGCGACCAGCTCATCGAAACCGGCGGCGGCCGGGTAACCGAGCTGACCGCACGCCCGCTTCTCAACCTGTTCTTTCCCGAATTATCCGGCTTTGTCCAGCCGCTCTCGGGCGAGTATGCGGGCCGGCGCGAAATCCTCGAGCGGGTAGGATTCCATAACGGCTACGGTGTAGAAACGGGCTTGCTGCTAAATATCCTCGAACAATTCGGCCTGGATATCATGGGCCAGGTAGACCTGGTGGAGCGTATTCATCGTAATCAGCCGCTGGAGAGCCTTAGCAAAATGTCCTTTGCGATCATGCAGGTAATAATCGATAAGTTAGAGGAACGCCATCGCGTTGAGTTGCTGAACGAGGTAAGCAAAACGATGAAACTCATCAAACACGAGTCCGACCAGTTTTGCCTGGATGTGAAATCGATCGAGGAAACTATGAAGCCCCCGATGTTCACAGTACCGGGATACCGGGAGCGATTTATGGGGCTTGAACTGGGGGATATGGACCGGGCTGTTTGACACGGTACGTAAAGCGCTTTTTGGATAATAGCTTTCATGAAATTCCGTAATGCCGGGATATTTGATATAATGACAACGCGTTAAGAATTAGCGCGAAACAAAAAACGGGGCGTAGCGCAGTTTGGTAGCGCACACGGCTGGGGGCCGTGTGGTCGCAGGTTCAAATCCTGTCGCCCCGACACCGATTTTGGCCTTGTGAAAAATGGCTTTCATAAGGCCTTTTTTAGTTGCAGAAAAGTTGACAGGTAGAAGGAGTTTTACTTAAGGCTAGTATGGTTGTTGTAGAGAAAAGAACTAGCAATGGGTAAGAACATGTTAGAAATAATCGCAGGTAATACCTTGTAAGTTTGAAATTATTGTCATTGACAGAGGTTGCCCGGGAAGCTATGATGCTTTCATGAACGAGGCAGGTAAAAAGGTAATTGAAGAACTATTAGATAGGCAAGCCGAACGGCTTGATAAGCACATTGATGCACGTCTTCAAGAACAAGCTGAGCGCTTGGAAAAGCGTATGATCCAAGTCTTTAATGAGGGCTTTGAGCAGGTAGTTTTGCCGCATCTTACAGAACTAAACGATAAAGTTGATTCGTTGGCCAACAAAGTTGATTTATTAGATGACAAGGTTGATGATATTAGCCTTAGAACAGCAAGTATCGAAAGAAAACTCGATGCCGTAGTTGAACGCCAAGATAGGCAAGGCGAAGAAAATCAAAGGTATCAAGAAGTTCATCCAAATGCCGGAAGGCGCATAAACTATTATAGTTGCAATAGAGTTTTTGATATATTACCATCGCAGTCCAGGCAAATATTTAGCTAATCTATTTAACACATCCGAGTTCAAATAATGTCCCATCAGGACGACAAAACTATAGCCCTTGTGAAAAGCATTTTCACAAGGGCTATTTCTTTTTGCAAGAAAAGCTGACAGTGAAGAGGATCGGAACTCCGTATTATCCCTTAGACCGAATATCATGAACACGATTTACTATATCGATCAACGGGGCACTTAGTCACTTAATCTAGAAACAAAAATCAACGCCGAAACATCCTCTAAAAAGTGTAGCTGCGTCTAAAGAGGTTGCTATGGGTATAAATAACCTATATTACGGTTATTCAGTAACTGAGATTCAAGGTTTATGCGCCTAGGATGTGGCTTGTTGTAGCTAGACGGTTTGATCTTAATTCAGAATAATGTGTGGGAATTCAAAAGCATCGCTTCGCCTCCCGTGATTGCGAGCGTTAGGTGGAGCTAATAGACAGAGGAGAAATCGATGGGAACAAAAGTGGGTTTGTGGATTGATCATAGGAAGGCTATTATCGTGACCGTTACGGACGAAGGGGAAGAAATAGGACTGATAATATCGAAGCTTGAAAAACAGCTCCGCCGTTCTGGTGATTCACCTCTTGAGGGTGCCTATGAACCACTGCAAGTACCGGAAGACGATAGCCGTCAGAGAACGTTTACGGGACATCTCAATATTTATTACGATGCGGTAATTGCGAGTATTCGCGATGCAGAAGCTATTCTTATATTTGGTCCTGGTGAGGCAAAAGGCGAACTGAAAGAACGTCTTGAAAGAGATAACCTCGGGGGACGCATCGTAGGTATTGAAACAGTCGACAAGATGACGGATCATCAGATTGCGGCGAAAGTTCGACAACACTTTCCAAAATAGCTTTCGGCAATAGATCGAAATGAAACCACTAACAAGGTGCTGCAGCGGGCGCGTTGTTGATGTTTCGCTTGTACCCGTTATAATATCAATCGCAGTCCAGCGACTTGCTTCGCCAACCTCTCCAGCAACCCTAAGCTCAAATAGCGTCCAATGAGGGCGGCACCTTTTTGGCCTTGTGAAAATGCTTTCGCAAGGCCTCTTTTATTTGTGAAAACGTTGAGAGGTGATAGGATTTGAACTTTCTTCAGAGCCCTAAAACTATACGGGATAATAAGACTGGGTGAGGTAGGAAAGGGAGCTAATGGCTTTAGCCTCTTTGCACTTCAAATATTAAATTCTATTTTATCAAGAAACTTTTAACGGCGAATAATCAATAAAAGAATTGACAAGATAGTATAGGGGGGTATACTATCGGTTTTAGGAGGCTACACTATTAAATCAAAAGGGGTGACCACATGGATGAGATAGATGTTTCCTGTCCGGTTTGTGACGAGAGTTCAGAGAGTGGCGGACGGCATAGCCATCATAGTGAAAAAACTATCCGCGAGCTTGTTACCAGGATGAATCGAATTGAGGGGCAAGTTCGCGGCATTAAGGGTATGATCGAGCGGCAGGTGTATTGTGATGATGTTTTGAATCAGATTTCCTCTGCCCAGTCGGCTTTAAACGGAGTAGCAAAGCTACTATTAGAAAAGCATATGAAATCCTGCATTAAAGAACAGCTTCAGGCCGGTGATGCAGAAGTGATGGATGAAGTTCTAAAAACTATCTTCAAACTAATCAAATAGGTTGGTTGCATAATATTATCTACTAAATCGAAAACGTAAGGTGATAGGGTAACGGTCAAAATTTCTATAAGTGTACCTTTGGAGGTGATACTATGGCTAATACTACAGAAACTAAAGATCAGAATCAGATAGAGATTGCCGTGTATGGCATGACTTGTGAACATTGTGTCCGGCGGGTGACCCAAGCTTTGGAGAAACTCCCGGGCGTGGCAGACGTTCAGGTGTCTTTGGCAGACTCCAAAGCAAGTTTTCACTTTGATCCGGAGCAATTTGACATGTCCGCAGTATTGGACGCGATTGAAGGAGCTGGATATTCGACCGAGCCTACTCCGACTGAAGGCGCGGTGGACACCCTA
>NZ_JBTSLF010000096.1:0-10365 GCF_054640775.1 Candidatus Aquicultor sp.
AAAGGCGAGCACTAAAGCCCGCCATTAATATAGGTATCGAAGAAGATCAGCTTGCAAGAGTGCGTCTCTTCTCTTCATACTCCTCAGTACTTATTTCGCCTTTTGCATAGCGCTCTTTTAAAGTCTCAAGAGCGGTATTTCTGTTCTCGTAACGGACAGTACCCGTAGTGCCGCTAAGCGCTCTGACAGCGTAGACGATTCCGAATATAACAAGGCCCCAGAATAGAACCATCATAAGCATCATAAAGATACCTCCAAAACCAAATAGGCTTCCCCAGCCCCACATCATGTGAGATCACCTCTTTTCAAACTTCGGTTTACAAAACAATCGCTTGTTGTTATATACCCTCTTATACAAAATGTAAACCTTTTCCATTCCTGAATCAATGACATAAAACCGCTTGATCCAAGCCTTAGTGCTGATAGTTCGTTTACCCGGACAATGAATGGGTATAACCGGATAAACTTAAGAAAAATGGGAGGTTAACTATGAGGTGGCTTTTACCAACCGCAATCATCCTTATTGTCGTTGGCATTCTCGGCCTTGTCGTTTTTAATTACTTTGCATTTATACCGAGCCAGCCCGGTACTGTCAGGACCCCGTTTCGAGGACCTCGCACGCTGGTTCCTTCAGGTAGTTTCTCGAGCAACGGCGAGCAGATATTCTTTACGGGGACAAGCTCGAGGGACACGATAACTGCTACCGGTGGCCCGTTCTGGTTTCAAATGCATGGCGGGGGTTGTGCGAATTGCCACGGCCCCGATGGACGAGGCGGTACAACGGTGATGATGGGTAGATTTACAGCGCCAGATATCACGTATAAGACGTTGATAAAAGAAGGCTTTAATGATGATCTAATTAAGAGGGCTATAACGCGCGGCCAACATGAAACAGGCGGTGCATTAAGCACAAACATGCCCCGCTGGCACATGTCGGACCAGGATTTAAACGACGTTATCGATTATTTAAAAACACTTGCACCTTAAAGGAGGAATCACTATGTTTTGCCCATTCTGCGGTGGAGGTGGCTTTGGAGGCGCCGGGGGATTCGGCGCTATAATTAGCCTCATTTTCACTCTTGTATTACTCGTCGGTGTAGGGTTTTTGATCTGGTGGCTGGTACGGCAATCCAGCATGGGAAGGTATGCACCCCCACCAGGCCAGCCGACAGCTAGCCGTGCACTTGAGATTCTCAACGAACGGTACGCCAAGGGTGAGATCAATAAGGAAGAATACGAGCAAAAGAAACGAGAGTTGATGGGCTAGTTTTTTGTAGTTAAGGAGTCCTTAATGCTATCTATAGGAAAAATTAGGGGATTGCAGCAGATTGCTGATGGTAACGGAATAATAAGGATTGCCGCCATGGACCAGCGCGGCTCCTTGAAGAAAATGCTGGCTAAAGAGAATCCTAATGCGATCACCTATGAAGAGTTAAGGGATGCAAAGCTTATGCTGTGCGAAGTGCTCGCACCCCATGCGAGCGCGGTTCTCTTAGATCCCGAGTATGGGGCCTCAGAAGCGATCGCTACCGGCATTTTACCGGGTGACACCGGCCTTTTAGTAAGCCTAGAAAAGAGCGGGTACACCGGCGATATACATGCAAGGCGCGCAGAAATAATACCCGGATGGTCGGTTGAAAAGATAAAGCGCATGGGTGGTACCGCCGTTAAAATCCTCGTCTATTATAACCCGGATGCCCCAACTGCCGGTCAAATTAGAGACTTTGTGGCGCGAGCGGCGGATGAGTGTGCAATATACGACATCCCGTGCATCGTTGAAACCCTTGTGTATCCCCTAAAAGGCGATGAACACTCGCCTGAGTTTGCTGTCCAAAAAGCGGACCTCGTTTTAAGAACTGCAAGAGATATAACCGCTTTAGGTATTGACTTATATAAGGCCGAATTCCCGGTAGTTCCGAGCCTTGATATGGATGAGAACGAAGCCTTGCAATATTGCCTTGAGCTTACCGAAGAAAGCAAAGTGCCCTGGGTAGTGTTGAGCGCAGGCGTAGATTTTGAGGTATTTACCGGGGTGGTCGAGATCGCCTGCAACGGCGGCGCATCGGGCTTTATAGCGGGTCGTGCTATTTGGAAGGATGCGTTCAAGTACGAATCTAAAGAAGAGCAGCATAAATACTTGGAGACTACTGGTATTGCAAATCTCAAAGAGGTAAGCGACCACGCAGCAAAACTGGCTACACCCTGGTTCAAGCGATATGGCATTGACCTTGAAAAAGAGTCGGGTGTGGGGCCAGATTGGCATAAGACCTATCCCGGCTTTGCCGGACCGGGTATGACCGAGTCAAAGGTGGTTGGTTTATAACTAAGAGAGGGATAAAAACAGGATCAGCGAAACGCAGAAGTTGGCGGGAGATACTTGGCTTAACAGCTTTTGATTACCCCGTGCCATCACACGCGAACACCATATGGTATTCGCTAGGTGGGTGGCCTCCACATCGGCGTATTTGCGAGCCTCTTTATTATACTGGTGGTACTTCACTTCTTGTACATAAGGCGCTTCGGCATCTCTGCAAAGCCATTTGAAGGTCCTGAAGAATACGAGAAAAGTAAAGCAACGGGCCATACTTTTTATGAACATTTAAGGAATCTTACCGGATACGGTTTAATCCTGTTTGCCATCGTTATTGCGCTGGCCTATTTCCTTCCTCCCAAATTACTGAATGCGCCGGTCCCAGAGTTTGAGGTAACCAAACCCCCGTGGCCGTTTTTGGCATTTGTCCCGCTTGAGGGGATCTTTGGGGTTGGCGCTTTACTGATCGGCTCGATTGCAATTCTGATCGGTTTAATCCTCATTCCAGTAATAGGAAGTCTCATCCAAGAAGACAGAACGCGTTTCACGGTGATTAATAGGCTCCTCACTATCGGAATAATTTTCTGGCTCATGCTTACGCTTATCGCCTACTTAACACCGATAGTGAGGCATTTGGAGTAATCGAGGTATTGTATGCATAATCGATTTATAGCTCAATACTTGTTTCTTATAGTGTTTCTGATAGTTTTAGTCGTTGGCCTGTCTTTCGTTTGGCTGCCGATGTCGCCTAAGCACACCAACAGCTACACGCTAGCTGTAGCTGACGAAGGAAAAACAGACAACCGAAACGCCGGGCAATACGTCGATCGGCGAGCCGATCAAAATAAACGTGGCCCATCCCACCTGGCTGAAGGTAACTGCCTTACTTCTAGGGCTGGTAAGCTTGGTAAGTGGTGTATTATTGCTTAGAGGACCCCGGTAATTTACTCCCTCAGCGAGCCCTGTAATTTTCGCCAAATCTTTGGCAGCGGAATTGAGGCACTGGTAGAAGGAAGAAATATAAAACAATTCTCTAATCAGTCACCTGGTAGTTTCTAGTGAAATACGCCCTGAGGTCAGAGGTTTGGTGTCGGAGCTGAAGAATCTCGACATAAAGCAGGTAACGTTACTTACGGGTGATTGAGGGTCGGTGGCGGCTCACATAGCGAATAATTTATTGATAATATTCCACATATACTGTAACATTTATTGTACAAAAGGAGGGTTAAAATGGCCGTAAAAATACTACCCGCTAGTGAAATTAGAGAGCAACTTTCAAAAGTTTTGAAAAGTCTATCTGAGGAAAAGGAACCTGTCTTTATCACCCAGTATGGAAAAGCAAAGGCAGTCTTGATGGATATTGATCGTTATAACGATCTAATGCAACTTCTTGAAGACCTTGAGGACATTAGAGACTTTCGTCTTGCTGAAGGAGAAGCAGCGCGAGATTTCGAAGAATTCATGACCGAACTCGAGGGCCGCTCAGGTGTATCGGCTTAAAATAAAAGAGCGCGCACAGAAAGATTTAATAAAACTTGCTCCAGTCTATCGAAGCAAGATTGCCACCGTAATAAGGGAACTTGCCAATAATCCTGGACCTCAAGGTTCTGTTAAGCTTACAAATCAAGAAGAGTGGCGGATTCGCCAAGGTGATTATCGAATTCTTTACATCATTGATGATAATTCCCAGGAAATAATGATTGTTAGAATTAGGCATCGTCGTGAAGCTTATCGTTGAGAAATCAGGTGCCATCTATGAAAAAACGTTGCCTAGCTTAAGTGCCCATGGGCAATTCTATTCTTGATTGCAGCGGTTTTTCTTATAAACTATCGTGAACCCGGATACGCTTTTATGGTTCACCATCCATAACTTTTAGCAATATTTTTTGTTGCAGATGCCTGGGCTGGCATCGTCTTTGCGTTTATGGGAAAGTTAATTGTTGGCTGTGCCGGGACCATTTGGATTTTGAAGTATGACGGCTTCATGTTGAACAGCGGCAAATGCTTCGAGAATCTTGTTTTCATTAACCTTAGACGAATCATACTGAACAGTTACTATCTTTTTGGCCAAATCTATAGTGAGTTCACCCACTGCATTTAACTTGTTAAGGCTTCCGGCAATCTCATTTGCACAATTAGCATCAGCCAATTCTTTTGGTTGGATGTTTACAACTTTTGCTGTTGAAAGGTTGATATCTTGCAGTTTGCCCGACATAACTTGGCTTTGTTGCTGTTCGCCTTCGTGGTTGTGCTCTTCTGGTGCCTGCGGTGGATTTTGCATGAAAGCGATGGCGACCAAGATACCGACAAAACCCACAAACAGGGATGTAACCAACGTTTTGTTTTTCCGAGCCAAACATATCACTCCTAAACAAACTACTACTTATTTTAGTAAATATTGGATTTATTCGATATACCTATAGGGGTATAATCTCGGATAATTACCCGCAGCACGCCTCAAAGTGCCCTTTCTCGTGCGAGACAGCAGCGCCGGCCACCGCTTCGGAAAACGTGGGATGGATGTAGATGGTATCGGCAATATCATCTACCGTAAGGTTGCCCTTCATAGCAATAGCAACCTCTAGGATTAACTCTGCCGCACTGTGGCCGATTATGTGCCCACCAATAACTCGGCTGTCGCTATTATCCACGACAAGCTTTGCAAAGCCTTCAGTTTCGCCATTTACAACGGCTGCTCCAACGGTAGCAAAATCAAGCCAGGCAAGAGAGTAATCTATGCCTTTTTCTTTAGCTTCCTCTTCGGTGAGCCCAACGCTTCCGATCTCCGGGCGGGAAAAGACCGCATACGGCACAATACGGTAATCGATCTTTCGGCTATTACCAGAGACAGCGCTTTGAGCGGCAACTCTAGCCTCATACGAGGCAACGGGGGTTAGCATGTATCCTCCTGTGACATCACCTGCGGCATAGATGTGCTCTATGTTTGTTTGCATAAACTCGTTAACTTTGATGCCCTTCTTTGAGTAAAGAATCCCTGCTGCGTCCAGGTTTAATGTATCAAACGAGGGAGTACGTCCAGTGGCATTTAGAACAACATCAGCGGTAAATCGCTTCTCTTCACCAGCTATCGTTGCTGCAATAACTCTTTTGCTATCTTGTGCCTCGATACCGGCAACACCTGCCCCTGTATAGACATCCATACCTTGACGGATAAACGAGTCTTTTATGGCGTTCGATATCTCGCCATCTGCCGTTGATAAGAGGCGGTCTTTGGCTTCAAGGATAGTTACCTTGACTCCTGCCAGGTGAAAAACATGGGCAAACTCAAGGGCGATAAAGCCGCCGCCAATGATGAGCATCGACGTGGGAAGCTCTTTCATCTCAAGGGCGCCGTCGCTTGTTATGGCGTACTCAATTCCGGGAATTGGCGGCATACTTGGTTTAGAGCCGGTTGCGATGATGATCTTTCTAGGACGGGCTCGCTCACCGCCTATGGTAACCTCATTGGGTGAGACAAAGACAACTGGTTCTTTGTAGTAGTCAATGCCCCGCCTTTTGAGATCTGCCGCTTTGTCTCCCTCGGCGTTCTTAGTTGCATACTGCTTGCGCTCAATCACACGCGGCCAATCAAGGCGAACCCCATCTTTGACAACAACGCCAAACTCAGAAGCACGTTTAACGGTAGAAAAAACATCCAAAGACCTTACCAAGGACTTTTTTGGGATGCATCCCCGCCAAAGTCATGTGCCGCCAAGCTCACCTGGATCGGCAAGTGCAACTGATACACCGTAGTCGCGAGCAGCTTTTGCGGCCGCACTCCCCGCCATGCCGCCGCCGATAACAAGGACATCAAATTCCGCCATATTATCCATCCCCTGGTTTTAGTTTTGGATAGTTCGTACCCATTTTGAGGTTAGGAGGCGGGATTCTTTGGTTAATTTGTAATAATTTCGGCTCTATCTCCACATAAAACAAAGAGCGGAGTCTTCCCCGCCCCCTGTTTTAAGTAGTTAACATTCGTATTGACGCACTCGCCGCGCCGACTTACTTCTCGTACCTCTTCTTAATATACGGAATCACGATGGGCATGGTTATTATCAAGGCCAATACGAACACCCAGATAGACCCACCCCACCGGGCAACCGGTGGATAATCCTCCCCGGTCAAGTACGTCGCGACAACAAAGATTGCCGAAAAGCCTAGAGATAGAGCGGTGTAGACGAGCGCGCTCACGCGAGCAATCTTATTATTCATCACACTCGCACCTCCTCACGACGCATGGACGGTATCAATCTCTTCAAAAGCAGCGTATTTAATGTTACCGAAACCGAACTCATGGCCATGAAAAACGCAGCCAACTCGGGGCTTACCAGAAAGCCAACGAACGGATAGAGGATTCCGGCCCCGATAGGAATGCCCAAGGTGTTATACACAAACGACCAGAATAGATTCTGCTTAACCTTGCGCATTGTCGCACGGCCTATCTCAATAGCCGACACCACGTCCCTTATATCATCTTTGATGAGGACGATGTCACCGGTTTCCTTGGCCACATCGGTTCCACTGCCGATGGCGATACCCACGTTCGCCTGGGCGAGGGCTGGTGCATCATTGATGCCGTCGCCGACCATCGCCACGTTTAGCCCTTGCCCCTGAAGCTTCTTAACCTCGCTTGCTTTATCCTGGGGTAGCACTTCAGCAAGGACCGTATCGATGCCCACCTGGCGCGCAATCGCGCTGGCGGTTCGCTGGTTGTCGCCGGTAATCATAGCCACCTGGATGCCCAGTGCCTTAAGCCTTGCCACGGCCACTTTGGAGTTTTCCTTCAATGTATCCGCGACGGCGATGACGCCTGCAGGTATATCATCGATTGCCAGCAACATCGCGGTTTTGCCATCGTTCTCAAGTCTCTCTGCCTCTGCCAACAAGTCGCCGAATTCGACACCGCGATCCGCCATCAGACGACGATTACCGAGAAGAAGCTCTTTCTCTGCCACCTTGACCTCGATTCCATGGCCAACGATAGCATTAAAGGCATCAACATCTATTAATTCTAACCCTTCATCCTTAGCACCTCTGACGATGGCCTCGCCCAGAGGATGCTCGGAGTTTTTCTCGGCCATAGCTGCAAGCCGCAGTACTTCACTACGATCAAATCCCGGGGCTACCACAACATCGGTCAAGGACGGTTCCCTTTTGGTGAGCGTACCCGTCTTGTCAAAGACAATCGCCTGGAGTTTGGAGGTAGCCTCCACGGAGTCGGCCCCTTTAAACAGGATGCCGTGCTCTGCGCCCTTGCCGGTTCCCGCCATCATGGCGCTCGGCGTCGCCAGACCCAAAGCGCACGGGCACGAGATAATCAAGGTCGTAACACTTAGAAGCAACGAGAACCCAAAACCCCCGATGCTCCCCAGCGAGTACGGTGAAAGAACGAACCGACTTCCTGAGGTAAAGAAAAGGTCGTACCCCATAAAGAACCAGAAAGTAAACACCACCAGCGCCAAAACATGAACGCCAGCGATGAAGTGACCGGCCACGAAATCGGCCAGCTTCTGGATGGGTGCCTTCGAGGCTTGAGCATCTTCCACCAGTTTGATGATCTGAGAAAGTGCGGTATCCATCCCAACTTTGGTGGCCCGGAACTTAAACGCCCCGGTTTTATTAATGGTTGCCCCGATAACCTGATCGCCCACCTTCTTTTCAACCGGCATGCTCTCGCCGGTGATCATGGACTCGTCAACCGCAGAATACCCATCGATGATCTCACCATCAACTGGTACGCTCTCACCCGGCTTGACCAGCACAACATCACCAATCACCACGTCGTCTGCAGCGATCTCCATCTCTTGGTCGCCCCTGATCACGCGAGCCGTCTTTGCCTGCAGGCTCATCAGCTTACGAATCGCTTCTGATGCGCGACCTCGGGTGAGCGCCTCAAGGTAGCGGCCTAAAACGACAAAGGCGGTAAGCAATGCCGCGGATTCAAAGAACGTCGCCCCTTTACCACCAAACCCGGCATCCGGCCAGAGCGTATTAATGGTTGCAATCAAATATGCCGCCCCAATACCGGTAGCATACAGCAAGTTCATGTCGGTGGCCCCACGGCGCAGGCCGTTAATGCTGTTGACGAAGAACTGCCAGCCCGGAATGAATACCACCGGGGTTGTGAGCGCCCACATGAGATAGGTATTATGCAGCCACATGGGCACAATATCCTTAAAAATCCAGTAGGGCTGGAACATCCCCAGCATGACGATGAGTGAAAGCGGCCACGCGATCCACATGTTGCGCTTCTGCCGCTTCAATTCCTTCTCGCGGGCTTCCTTCTCGCGGTCTAACGCGGCGTGGCCCTGAAGTCGCTCGGTCGCTTCGTAGCCGAGGTCGCCAATAACCTTCTTGATCTCGGCTTTGGTCGTCGTACCGGGAGAAAACTCCACATTCACACTTTCCGCCTGCAGGTTTACCACCAAGTCGGTGACCCCAGTCAAACCGCCAACCACCTTTTCTACTTTGGCCACACACGATGCACAACTCATGCCGCTTACGTGAAGCATCGCCTCCTCGTGCACGACCTCGTAACCAAGGTCGTGCACGGCTTTAACCATATCCGGTATCCCGATCTTGTCCGGGTCATATTCCACATAGGCTTTGTGGGCCAGAAGGTTTACCTTAGCATCGATTATGCCATTGAGGTTTCGCAATGCTTTTTCGACTTTTGCAACACAGGAAGCACACGACATGCCCTCTACGGGCAAAACAGCCTGTATCGACGATGTTTGTGCTGCTGTAGCAGATCTTGCCATACCTACTCCTCCCTTCGACCCTGTGTAAGAGTTGTAAGGCCGTAAAAATGAATTACCATATCCCCTTAGCTATATGATAATCTTATTGTTAATAACAATTTTATCGTAATATTTCCGCTGTACATTAGAGGGGCTAGGCTAGGTAATAGTTTGCCTAATTACCGGCAAATTCGATCAGCCGGGTGACGGAATCGAAACTCAAGCATGATGCTTGAGTTTCTTCTTTTGCACAGCACGCTTGCGCTCGGTAATATCGTAGAAGGCCGTCACAGAAGCAACGACCCTGCCGTTCTCTATAATAGGAGTAGAAACGTAAGAAACCGGTAGCAACCGGCCGTCCTTGCGAGTGAAAACATCGTCGTCTGAATGATAGGTTTTGCCGGTTTCGATAACATTTAGTATTGGGCAATCTTTGGCAAGTATCAGGCTTTCATCTGACCTTTGGTAGTGTATTATCGGATGGACATCCTTGCCAAGCAATTCAGATTCGGTAAAGCCTAAGAGCCGCTCAGCCTCACGATTCATAAAAGTGAGCCGGCCATCCCCGTTTAGCACGAAGACTCCCTCGCCCAACGCCGAAGTAATATCAAGCAACTTCTTTTCGCTTGCTTTTAATGCTTCCTCAGTGTGCTTGCGCAGGGTAACATCATCAAAGTAGCCTGAAAGCCCATTTTTATAAGGGTAGACATGAACTTCAAACCAATTGTTTAGCGGAGGGTAGAACTCTTCAAAAGATAGCGGTAGCATTTCTTCTTTTGCTCTTTTAAACTCTTTATAAAACCTGGTGCCCACTACTTCTGGAAATGCGTCCCACATGCTCTTAAAAAGGATCTCTTCTTTTCTTTTCCCTAGAAGCTGCTCGGCTTTGTGATTTACGTAGGTAAAGCGCCAGTCGTTGTCGACCGCGAAAAACCCATCGGTTATGCTCTCAAGTATATCGAGAACTTGCCTTCTTGATTCTCTAATATCTTCTGCTGCCTGTTTTTCAACTGTGATGTCATGGCCGATACTTGCCGTGCCAAGAATTTTGCCCCGAGAATCACGTAAAAGCACATTGGTAAAGGATACGGTGCGCCTCTCATCCCAACTGGTTACAATGTCGTTCTCGTAATGCGGTAGTATCTCACCTTTGGCAATTGACTCGAAGAAGAAGCGCCTAGTTTGATCCCGCTGCTCACGCGGTATAAATGTATCGAACCAGTCTTTGCCGATAACCTCGTCTTTATCCCAACCTGTAAGGTTAAGAAGGAAGTCATTTACAAACGTTATTCTGCCCTGGATGTCTAAGCT
>NZ_JBTSLF010000097.1:0-10234 GCF_054640775.1 Candidatus Aquicultor sp.
AGGATTACCGTTGAACAAGTTTTAAAAGCTCTAGCTGGCGGAATTACGACTCAAGAATTACTTGATGATTACCCTGAACTAGAGCCTGAAGATATTCAGGCTGTGCTGCTCTATGCTGCTGAATTAGTAAGTGAAGAGCAAGTTTTTAAAATTAGCAAAGGCGCTTAGAATGCAACATAAGAGCTTAAGGTTCTTGGTTGATGTAGGGGTGAGTAAAAAGCTAGAGAAATGGCTTCAAGATCAAGGATATGATGTATTAAGCGTAAGGGATATTGATCCGCGTATGTTTGATAGTAAAATACTTGAAATGGCAGTTTCTGAAGGCTGCATGGTTATTACAATGGATCGAGACTTTGGCGAGCTAGTTTTTAATTCAGGGTTATCCCATACAGGCGTTTTATTATTAAGGCTTGAAAATGCAAGGTCTGAGGAAAAGATTGAGGCTGTAAACAAGATTTTAGAAAAATATTCAGATAAGTTAATCAATAAATTTTGCGTTTTTAAAGATGGAAGACTAAGAATCAGAAAATAAAAGCACGCTCCACGCCTCGTCCATTATACGAGCCGCTTCTATATCTTCTGGCAAACTGACGATAACACGATTCATAGAAACAACCCTCTTTGTAGTAGAAATATAATATCACTATGATATCAAATCGGCATCATATTATTAATGACTTATCTCATCCGGAATGCTTGGGCTATCCATCAATCTATAACGCCGACAACCACGCTATGCTATAATTTTGGAGGACTATTCGAAAAAATCCAGGGTAAAAGGTTGCGAATGCAGAACGATGACATTGTGCCCGGTGGGGCGGGGAACGAAGTCCTTGCCGCTGAAGCCGGATTTCAAGCGGCGGAGGCAAAAGCACCGTCCATAGCTAAATCAACGGCGAAGATGTCCGTAGCGACGACCGTCAGCCAGGTGACAGGGTTTTTGCGGAGTATGGCATTGGCATATGCGTTAGGCAGGGGATTTCTCAATGACACATTTTCAGCAGCCAATGTCATGCCGAATATGATCTTTGAGCTGGTTATGGGCGGCATTATGGGATCGGTTATCGTTCCCGTCTACGTGCAATATCTGTCTGAGAAACTCGATGACGAGGCACGTCATATGATTAGCAACCTCGCCAATATAGTCCTTCTTCTGGCACTCGTGCTAAGCGTGATCGGCTCGATCTTCTCTCCATTCTTCGTGCATCTGATGACGATCCGCAAGCCCGCAATGAATACGCCGGTTATGGTCATGTTCTTCAGAGTGTTCGCGTTTCAAATTATGTTCTACGCGATGGCCGGCATCTTTAGCGGTGTACTGAACTCGCATCGCAAATTTACCATGCCAATGGCCGCGCCAATTCTAAACAACATTGTCGTTATTGCTACAGTCCTTGGGCTCTTTTTACCGTATGATAAGACAAATCACGAGCTCGCGCTGCTTCTGCTTGCGATAGGGACGACGGTGGGCGTTGTAGTGATGGCCTTGGTGCAGATTCCAACGGTTATTAAAGCGGGCTTAAAGCCGCGATTGACGCTCGATTTTAAGCATCCCGCGGTCAAACAAATCGCCATCCTCGGGTTGCCTATGCTCGGATTCGCAATTACCGTGCAGCTTAACACCTATATTATCTATATGTTGCTGCTATCGTATGATGGTGGGGCGATGGCGTATCAGAACGCCCTGGCGTTTTTCCGGCTGCCCTACGCGATATTTGCGGTCTCGATCGCGACAGCCATATTCCCCGAGCTATCGCGCTTCGGCAACGCCAACGACCTTCCGAGTTTCAAAAAGACGCTTTCCCTTGGATTGCGCACGACGACCTTTATCGTCATCCCGTCCGCGGTCTATATGGCCATCATGGCCAAGCCCATCATCGGGCTCACCCTGCAGCATGGCAGGTTTGATAGCGTGGGTACGGACATCACCGCGGCTATGCTCACCTCGTTTTCGGTCGCGCTGCTCTCGTTCTCGCTTTACAACATGCTTACCAGGGTTTATTATTCTCTACAGGATACAAAAACGCCCATGATTATAGGTGCCGTCAGCGTGCCACTGCAGATTGCGGCCAGTTTCTTGCTTATCGGGAAATTCAACATGACCGCTCTTCCTCTGGCATATGCGCTGGCGCTTTCGTTTGGCGTCGTAATCCAACTGTATATTTTACGGAGAAAAATAGGCTCCATCGGGGCCTCGATTATATTTCGGGCAATAGGCAAGCAAGTCGCCGCCGCCGCGATGGCGGGTCTCGTCATCTTCGCAGCGTATTATGCGATTCAATCGCTGGGGCTGCCGCGTATGCTGGGCCTGGCACTTGAGATTGCGGTCGCCGGCGTGGCCGGTGGGATCGCTTATCTGGGATTGGCGCTATTGCTCGGCATCGAAGAAGTCGATTTTATTAAAAGATTATCGCGAAGATTCCTTCGCGCAAAGGTGACACAAGCATAAATGAAGCAGAGTAATATACGAAATTTCAGCATTATCGCACATATAGACCACGGGAAATCAACGTTGGCGGACAGGTTGCTTGAGGTGACCGGTACCGTTTCTGCGCGCGATATGACGAACCAGCTCTTGGACTCGATGGATCTCGAGCGCGAGCGGGGAATCACGATCAAGGCGCGAGCGGTCAGGATCAACTACAAGGCCAAGGACGGGCAGGAGTACATCCTTAACCTCATCGACACGCCGGGTCACGTTGACTTTACCTACGAAGTCTCACGCAGCCTCGCCGCATGCGAGGGGGCGCTTCTTGTCGTTGATGCAGCCCAGGGGGTCGAGGCGCAAACGCTGGCCAATACGTTCCTGGCGCTTGAAAACGACCTGGAGGTTATCCCGTTGATCAATAAGATCGATCTGCCCAGCGCAGACCCGGAGAGGGTCGCGAGGGAGATCGAGGAGAGCCTTGCAATCGATACCAGCGACGCCCTGAAAGTAAGCGCGAAAACGGGCGAGGGGGCGGTCGAGGTTCTCGAGGCGATTATCAACAAGATACCCGAGCCGAAAGGAGACCCCGATGCGCCGCTCAAAGCCCTGATCTTCGATTCGATGTACGACTCCTACCGCGGTGTCATTGTCTACATCAGGGTTGTCGACGGCTCGATCAAAAAAGGTCAGAAGATACGGATGATGGCGACCGGAAGGGTTGCCGAGGTCGAGGAGATCGGCGTGATGCGTCCCGAGATGGACCAGGTGCAAGAGCTAGGGGCGGGCGAAGTCGGTTACTTGATCGCAGGAGTCAAGGATGTCCGTGACAGCAAGGTCGGCGATACGATAACCAACGCAAAGGGTGGGGCAGTCGAGCAGCTTCCGGGATACCGTGAGGTGAAGCCAATGGTCTTCTGCGGGCTGTATCCGGTGGACGGAAGCCAGTATGAGGATCTACGCGATGCCCTCGGTAAACTGCAACTAAACGACCCTGCGCTTGCATATGAGCCTGAGACGTCCTCAGCGCTCGGATTTGGCTTTAGATGCGGCTTCTTAGGGCTTTTGCATATGGAGATCATCAAAGAGCGCCTGGAGCGTGAATACAACCTCGAGCTGGTTGCAACGGCACCCAGCGTCGCCTACCGGGTTATCAAGACAAACGGGCAGCAGATTACGATCCGCAACCCATCGGAGATGCCCGATCCCCACATAATCGAGAAGATGGAAGAGCCGTTTGTCTCTGCGGTCATCCTGTTGCCGAACGAATACGTCGGTACGGTAATGGATCTTTGCCAGGATAGGCGCGGGATATTTAAGAACATGCAGTACCTGAGCGAGAACAGGGTGGAGCTGCAGTACGATCTGCCGCTCGGCGAAATCCTGTTGGACTTTTTCAACCAGCTAAAATCACGCACGCGCGGGTACGCTTCGCTCGATTACGATCACAAAGGCTACGTAGTGACCGAGCTGGTGAAGCTGGACATCCTGCTCGGCGGAACGCCGGTCGACGCGTTCTCTTGCATCGTCCCGAAGGACAAAGCCTACAGGATAGGCAGGGATCTTGCGAATAAGTTAAGGGATATCATCCCGCGACAGATGTTCGAGGTAGTTATCCAGGCGGCGATCGGGAGCAAGATCATCGCGCGCGAGTCGGTTAAGGCAAGGAGAAAAGACGTCCTGGCCAAGTGCTATGGTGGTGACATTTCGAGGAAGCGCAAACTTCTCGAGAAGCAAAAAGAAGGTAAGCGCCGCATGAAGCAGGTGGGCAGCGTAGAAGTCCCCCAGGAGGCGTTCATGCAGGTTCTGCGCGTCGAGGACAACAAATAGAGGAATGTCGAATTTCGAATTTCGAATTTCGAATTGATGAAGAGGTCTAGCATAAATGGAAGAGGGTATGCTTGGTGCATACCCTCTGTTAATTTGACGGGTTTCTGTTTTATGCTGCCTTCATCTTTTGCTCGATTTCCGGGCAGGTCGTGACGTCGACAGGTGAGTTATACATATCGTGCGGGCATGCCATAAGCAGGTCGCGCATCGGCATCATTTTGCCTTTCTCAACCTCAACTTGACGGTCACCCGTCATGTCCATGAGGTCTTGGCGGCTGATCGGGAAGTTAACACCCTTCAGCGCCTCGCCCAGGGACGCCGCTCCGTACGCTTCGCCTTTCTCCGGGCCCGGTTTATGCTCCATACTTTCCATTAAAGTCCACTCCTTTTAGTATCCAGAATTTATCGCGCTGTTCTAACTTTTACCCGCAAAAATGCCCATTAAACAGCACAAAACAAAAGAGAGGACTACTTCACTAATCCCGCAATCAGCTTAGCCGCTTCGGCTCTTGTTGCATAGCCATTGGGCTTGAAGGTGCGGTTGGGGTATCCAGAGATGAGGCCGGCTTTCACGCATGAGTTGACGTAGCCTTTTGCCCAGGACGTATTGATATCGATAAGCGTGCTGGTACCGCCGGACAGTTTCAATGCTTTTGCGAGGATCGAAGCGATCTCCGCCCTGGTTATGCTTCTGCCGGGCGCAAACGTGCCGTTTGGATAGCCCGAGATGGCGCCATGGGCTTTGGCCGTTTCAACGTAACTATATTCCCAGCTTTGTTTCGAGACATCGCTAAACGACGGTTTGGCCGGGTTTGCCAGATCCCATCCCATGGCCAGGCAGATCATCTTGGCGAACTCAACACGGGAGACCGCTTTGCCCGGCCTGAACGTCCCGTCGGGATATCCTCCAAGAACCTTGCGTGTCACGAGCTTGGAAACATGCTCCTTGTACCAGGCGTTTGATGGCACATCTGAGAAGGTGACCTCAGCGGCAACCTCGGCCAACGCGGTCTCAAGGCTGGCCGGGGCGCTCTCATTTCCTGCTTTATCGACCGCGGTAACGTAATAGGTATACACAATTCCTTTGTTGGCGGTGGTGTCGTTGTATTGGGTTATGCTCATGGTGGCGAGCGGGGTAACCTTGCTCGGCTTATCGGGTCCGCCGTCGCCCATAATCCTGTAAACCCTATATCCCGCCAGGTCTGCCTCTTTATTTGCATCCCAGGCGAGCTGGATCAGCCCTAAGTTAGTCACAAGTTTTAAGCCCTGGGGCGTCGCCGGCGCTTGGTCTTGCGGGGTTGGGCTTGAACCGCCGCCTCCGCTTGACGGCGGGGAAGATACAACGGGTTGCTTGACCACGGCGAATGGGGAGAGCGAGCTTACGAGTCCCGTTATCGTCTTGGCGATGGTATCCTTCGAATAGGTAACATCGATCCATGCGCCGGCCTGCCAGTGCCGCAGTTTAAGGGTTGCTTCCTCTGCCGCCGAGATACTCGGGTCGTAGGGGAAGGTTACAAGTATATCTCCCGTGAACTGCGCAGTTGTAGTTACCTCGTAGAAATTTCCAACCAGCTGGAACCCGGAAGGGATGGGCGGGGCAGTGCTGGCAATGCTTATCGTTGTCGTGCCTTCGGCGGTTACCGTGTCGAACGTCATCGTAGTGCCGAGGCCAGGGCTGACGGTCGTATGCGTCCCGTCGGTGAAGGCCGATGGGGCGGTTGTATTTGCTATGCTCACGTTGATCTGGCTTTCTGAGAAGTTTCCGGCGTTATCGTATGCCCTGGCTTTTAGCGTATGACCGAAATTCGAGTAGCGCGTGGTATCGAGCGTCAAACTATATGGCTGGACCGTAAATGTCTCTATACTACTACCGTCCATATAGAATAACACCTCTGAAACATCGCTTAACGTATCGGATGCGCTTACCGTGAACGACACGTTCCCTGCGAGTGTGGCACCATCACTTGGCGCTACAATCGAGCAGCCAGGAGCGGTTGCATCAACCTTCAGCTCGGAGAGGTTCTGAACTGTCTTGGTGTTACCTATCGTATCGACCGAGTAATAATACAGCGTGCCAGATGTCGTCTCGGGTACGCTGAGCGCCGTCGAGTACGTCATCCAGGGACCACTGCTCGATGTCCAGGAGTAGAAGGTAGCCCCTGGCTCACTTCTCGTCAGCGTAATTGTTGGAACGGTCTTAAACCAACCGTTTTCACCATCCGGTGGAAAGGGGCTGATGATGGCGTTGCTGGTTGGCAAAACGGTATCCTTTGTTTTAGTAACTGCGTTGCAGAATGCGCTGGTGTTTCCAGCCTCATCGACTGCTTGTGCGCTTATCTTTATCTGCCCGTCTTTTAATTTAGTAAGGTCAAGTTCGGCATTAAACGTGCCGGTTGATTCAATGGTGGTCGTAACCTCTGTGTCGTTGTCGGTTGCTTTTATAAACACGATGGTCGACGTATCGGATGTTCCGCTTATCGCAACCTCGCTCACACCCATTGCGCTTAACGTAGAAACGGCCGTGATTTGTGGGACGGTGGGCGGCATCGCGTCGACTTTAAGTGTGGCGGTGCGCGTAACCTCGGTATTCCCAGCCTGGTCTAACGAATGGTAAGTGATCGTATGGATACCCTCGGGTACGGGTATGCTTATATTGGCCTCAGGATCGCCGCTGACGGATGTCTCCGCCGAACCATCCCATTTATAATGGACGATAGCGGGTGCGCTATGTCTCTCATCGACCATAAACGAGACAGTCGGGGTCGTGTTTTTGTACCAGCCGTCGATCCCATCGGGTGACGCGGGGTTTACCGTCATGGTGGTCGTAGGGGCGGTGATATCCCATTTGAAATTCTTTTGCAGGGGGCTTGCCTTTGTTCCTTCAGTATTTCCTGCCTCATCAACCGCCCAGTAATAGAGGTCATGGGACCCTTCTGCAAGAGTGCCCTTGCTTTCAGGCAGTTTTACCGTACCAGTTGTCATCGTCTCATCACGGCTATCCCACTGGTAATAGAAAGTGGCCGGCTCGCTCGCGCTCAAGGTAATCTCCGGCGCGGTTTTATACCAGCCATTTGTCCCATCGGGAAATTCCGGAGTGGCTGTGACCTCGGTTCTCGGTGAGATCGTATCAACCTTGATTTCCTTGCTCTGCGTAGGTACCTCACGGTTACCGGATGTATCGATCGAATAGTAGTAGAGGGTATGGGCGCTTTCAGTAGTCGAAAGCGTAAGAGGGGAGGTTGCGGTTGCCTCTTCGTCACTATCCCAGAAATAATGTATGGTGGCGGGTTCGGTCGTTGAGAGCGTTACTGAAGGCGTGTTCGATTTGTACCAGCCGTTGGTTCCCATAGTTCCGTTAATAGCAATTGAGGTGACAGGCGGCACTGTATCTGCCGGAAGCTCTGTTTTAAAGCTAAAGCTATAGGGTGCTGCAGACTCGAGGTTGTTGTCCGATATATCCGTAACGGCATCCGCCGGCATGTCTACCTTGTAGTTGCTGTTATAGTTTAGTCCATTTGTCACTTTAATTGTGAGGATGTTGTCCTTGATCGTCCTGGCTATACTCGGGCTTGCGCCCGATAAGTCAGTTACTCGAATATCATCAAAGTGGGTGCTTTTCTTTATGGGCTCGCTGAAAAATATCTTGATGTCCTGGCCGACCGGAGTATCCGTATCACCGTTTTCCGGTGAGGTACCGCCGATCGTCGGCTGTTTATTGTCCTTGTAAGCGTACCCCAGGTCGCCGTTTGTGACGTCATAGTAGCTTATGTGGATATTGTTTGAAGCATCTCTCGCGATGGATGTATACTCGCCGACATTGTTGGAGTCGCCGTCGACTTTCTCTACGTGCCATCCCCTGGCATCCTTGTAGGTGTATTTTAAATTGCCGTTCGCCACATCGTAGTAGCTGATGTGCGGCATTTCCGACATATCGCAGGTTATTGAGGAATACTCGCCGACGTTGGCGGTTTCCGTGTCTACGGTCTCACGTTGCCAAAAACCGATCGGGTTCCGGTAGGCGTATCTCAAATCGGCCTTGGTCGTATCGTAGTAGCTCACATGCGCTTTACCCGCTCCATCCAGGGCTATCGAGGTATACTTGCCGGTATCACCGGTATTATCAACCGTTTCTATGTGCCACCTATTGCCAACCTTGTACGCATATTTAAGGTTATGGTTGGTCTCATCGTAGTAACTGATATGGATAATGGGGGTGCCGGTCGAGTTATCTATAGCGATCGCCGAGTACTTACCGACGCTATCGGTGCCGTCAACCGTTTCTATTTGCCATTCAGCCCCATCCTTATAGGCGTATTTTAAATCCTCACTTGTTGCATCGTAATAGCTGATGTGGGGATATTTCTCTTTGTCGACGGCGATCGACGTGTAAAGGCCGGCCATCGAGCCGTGGCTCTCCACAGGTTCGGGATTCCAGTGACCGGAGTTATCTCTTATTGCATATTTGAGATTAGCGTTACCGGTATCGTAGTAGCTGACGTGGGCGGTATCCGATTCGTCAATCGCGAGCGATGCGTATTCTCCTACGGCGCCCGTATTATCTATCGTCTCACCGCTGAAGGGGTGCCAACCATCCGAGTCCTTATATTTGTATTTAATTGCGGTCTCGGAGGAATCGTAGTATGCGATGCACGGCTCACCGGATGAGTCGAGCGCGATTGAACTGTGCCGGCCCACGTCTCCCGTGGTGCTCTCCAGTATCTGTGTTTGCCAGGTGCCCGCCAGAGCGACCTGGGAAAACAGGGCGATTAGCGCCAATCCGGCTATACCCATCTTAAGACCCAGGGCGACCGATTTTCGCCCCGGTGATTTCGCATTCCTAGACATTGCATCCCCCTCAAAAGACAGCAGTAAGAACTATTTTTTATAATCCAACATCGAGACGATCATCTTGCATGCTTCAGCCCTGGTGGCAATGGCGCCCGGTTTGAAGGAGCCGCCACGGTATCCGCTGATCAGGTTTGCCTTTACGCAGGCCTCGATATAGTTCTTGGCCCATGAGTACCTGGTATCCCAGAACTTAGTAGTGCTGTTTTCGATAACAGGTAGATCCAGGGTAAGCGCCATGATCTTTGCGATCTCCGCCCTGGTGATATAATCGTTCGGCCTGAAGGTGCCGTCATTGTAGCCACCGATAGTCCCGTGCTTTATCGCCGTCGCCACGTACTGGTACTGCCAGCTTCCGCGCGCCACATCGTTGAAAGCCTGTTTTGTTGGATTATCCAGTTGCCAGCCCATCGCAAGGCACAGTACCTTAGTAAACTCGGCTCTCGTGATGGCCACGTTCGGCCTGAACGCCCCGTCGGGGTATCCGGTGATCGCTTTCTTGTTTGCCAGGGTCTCCACGCATGTCCTGAACCAGGCGTTCGACGGCACATCGTTGTAGATTACCATGCCCGCAACAACACCCAACGATGACCTTACTACGTTTGAACCGGCGCTCTCTAACGCATCAGAGCCTACCGCGACCACGTAATAGGCATAGACCACGCCTGTTCTGGCGGTCGTGTCGATATAAGTGGTACCGGTGAGGTAACCGGCATTGAGCCGCCCGTAGCTACTTGTACCTTGTTGCCGGTAGATGATATATGATACGGCCCCATTGGCTGCGTCCCACGCGAGAGTAATCGCTGAAGCCGAGCTGCTGGCTTTAAGATTGGCCGGCGCTTTCGCCGTACTCGATACCTGTGTTGTGAAACTGAACGAGTAGGCGGCGGCAAGGGAGTTGCCATCGTTATCTTTAACTGCGCTTGCCGGAATCGAGACCGTGTAGCTCGTGCCAAACGCCAGGTTGGCGGAAGGCTTAATGCTAAGTGTAGCCCCGCTAATACTGATGGCTGAGCTTACAGAAGTGGCGCCGTTCTTCACCGCGATGTTTGAGTACGCGCTACCTGACTGGATGGTCTCATTAAAGGTAACCGTAACAGTTTTACTTACCGAAACACCGGACGTGTTGCTGCC
>NZ_JBTSLF010000098.1:0-10181 GCF_054640775.1 Candidatus Aquicultor sp.
AATAAGGCCCGCACTTAGGATTTGACCATCCGATAATTCCACATCAACTGTTAATTTCTCTTCCGGCAACTCATCGTGCATATAAGCCGGGACGAAGCTTATATCATTCAGCAAGAACATATCCATCCCATGAATACAAACCTTCGCACCAGTTCTTTTTGCAACCATTTGTGCTCCGAACACATGGTCCCAGTGACCGTGTGTCAAAACGATATACTCAACGTTAAAGCCCCTTTTATCTATCAGCTCTATTATCTGGTCTTCGTCTCCACCTGGATCAATAAGAATCGCCTCTTTTGTGTTTTCATCAGCCACTATATAACAATTCGTATCCAGGTAGCTTACAACTAGCTCTTCAATAATCATGATTCTCCTTACAACCTATTCTTAAGAAGACCCTCTACTATTGGTTATTATCTTTACAAGACCATCTTGTACCATATTAACAAATATATGAACTCGAAACTCAACCAATAATCTTTATCAGCCTGCAAGACCAAAACTCCCATAATTACTCTTTGGAGCTCTGGGGACATCTTCGGGACATTCGTAAATTATGACCTGTTGCCCACGGTTGCCTCAGACTACAGGAGGGTTCAGGAGTGTCTGATAAGCTTCTCATATCTGCTTCTACCTGGCGCATATAGTATTTGCTGCCTATTTCATGCATGAATTGCTACCCTTTAACAGCTAGCAAATATATGCGATTAAACGTTAGTCCGATAGATCCATCACGATTAGCTTGTTCGCTAAATTCATCTTTTATTATTTGACGAAAATTATCTATATAATCAGCATCAAAAGGAAAGGAGTGATTGGAGCGTATCTACGGATTTTGCGGATTCTCTTGGGAGTTAGAGAGTAGTATATAACCCATATCCGTACCCCATAACTGTAGGCAAAAATACGAAAAACCGCTCTACAAAGCGGTTTTTTCAAGAGTTATCGTGCGCTAAAAAAGTGCTCCCCGGATTGGATTCGAACTCTGGCAGTGCTATCCCTATGAAAAATCTATGAGTTCTTACAGTACAACAATCTCTGCCTAAACCTCATGTCCTCCCTATGAGTTTCGGTGCTCCTACGACTACTACTAACAAAATAGGGTATAAGTGTACCGGTATCATTGCGAACCAACATTTTGGATGAATACCCTTTATGCGAAACAGAGCGCTAATTGCCATTTCGCTGTCTGTTATTTTGTCTACGATTTCATCTACAAAAACGGGAGGTACTATGAAACGACCCGCTTTATTGGCAGCTTTAATCGGGCTTTTTCTTATACTCGTCTTGGCCTCTGCCGCCCCTGCGTTTGCCGAGAGTCTTCCCATAATACCGCTGTCCGATGTAAAGCCGGGGATGAAAGGGATTGCAAGAACCGTAGTTAAGGGTACGGGAGTCTCTGAGTTTAACGTCGAGGTTCTGGATGTCGTCAATGCGCCGGAGTTGGCCAGGGGAATCGAAAACATCATACTGATCAAGGCGAGCGGAGACCTTATCGATCAAACAGGCGGAATCGCAGAGGGAATGAGCGGGAGCCCTGTTATCATCGACGGCAAGGTCGTCGGCGCCATTTCTCTTTCTATGGGGATACTTACCGATGAGGCAATCGGGGGCGTAACGCCGATCGAGGACATGCTCAAGGTGGATACTACGCCAACTGCCGTATCGACATCGACTGTCGGCATAAAGCCGATTACCATCGCCGGTCAAACATTCTCCAGGCTAAGGATAGCTCCAACATTTGCGGCGGCATCCGAGCAAAGCCAGGCGCATCCCGGTACGCTTACGCTCTATCCGCCGCAAATACCGCTGTGCTGCACCGGCATCACCCGCCGGCAGATAAAGGACAAACTGGACAGCGATCTGTCGAAGTATAATATGAAGCTGGTACCCGGAAGCAACCAATCCGTTCAGCCGACGCCACCGCTTGGGCCGGGCAGTTCGAGGCACAGCCAGGGTGAAGTTTAAGATTGAAGCCAAGGGGCTTCCAAAACCGCTCATACGCGACAACATGTTCTTTGACGACAACGATGTCGCCCAATCCTCGTTCTCGGAGTTGATTGACGCGATAACTATGCTTGCAACCAACCGGTTCAAAAAAGTCACTATCTCAACGATCACCGTCGAAGCGGACGTGACCAGAGCGCGCAAAGCAATCCGCATCGACGCTATTAAAGTCCTGGATAAGAAGCCCGCAGCGGGAACAGTTGTAAAAGTCGAGATAACTATACTCCCTGGACGGAAGAGAACCGCTTCAATGGAAACCGGCAAACCATGGTTATTCCGTTCAGAATGCCGGGCACCCTCACACCGGGCCCCGCCGTGATCATCGCGCATGCCGGCGAACCAACACCATCAAGGCCGTCGAAAACCCTGCCGGCCCTGGTCGAACAATTCGAAGAGCGACAGCAAAGCAACGAGATCATTCTCGAAGTCGCGCCCGGCGAAGACGATATCGGGTCGGCCGGCAGGACCATCTTGGACTTCATCGTAGAGGGCGAGGCGAGCGCGCCGGTAAATATCCAGCAAGGGTCGAGCTTCCTCGATGTGCCGGCCGGTCACTGGGCGTCAGACGCGACCCTTCGACTCGCGAATAGTAAGATAGCGAACGGCTATCCCAACGGGACGTTTCACCCCGAAGCTGTCATCTCCAGACAGGAATTAGCCGTCCTCCTGGCAAAAACTGCTAACCTTTCTCCAATCGACACTGCGGAGAAACGCTTTGCCGATGTCGGCCCGCACAGCTGGTCGACTGGTTATATTAATAGTGTGGTAAAAGCCGGATATCTTGACGGGACGGGGGCGACGCTCTTTGACCCTCAAGGTAAGGCGACAAGGGCGCAGGTCATCAAAGCGATTATCAACGCTTCACCGTTCAAATCCCGCGCCGGGAGCATCTCCCCGCAAGAGGTTGCCGCCACCCTCTCCCGCTTTAGCGATGTAAAATATATGCCGGAATGGGCGAAGAAACACCTTGCCGTCGCCGTTGAGAATGGCTTGGTAGGGGGCTACCCCACGGGAGAGCTTCGACCGAATGTCGCCATTACCCGCGCTGAGGTTTCCAGGCTCCTGGTCCAGGGATTAATCGAAACCAAGTAACCGGCGATTAGTCGAAAGCCGGCTCGTCTTTGGGCAGCAAAACGGCCTGCTCTGAAAGCATCTCGGCCCCCGCCTCCTGCATCGCCGGGCGTTCGTGGTGGGTCTTGCGGAGCGCGATTTCCTTCATAAAGAACATAAGCACAACGCCGGCTACCATAATAAAAGTGGCGATCAAGTAAATACCGGTTATACTATCGGAGAGCGCAAGGCGTAAATCCCCCAATATGACCATGAACGGCTTTTGCGCCACGGGTGGCAGCTTGGCCATCACGTTCTTAAGATCACCCACGTTCATCATCATTTTCGGGTCCTGCAGACTTTGCATCATCGGCTTCGGCAGCATCCGCAATGTCTGAGCATGCTTAGCCAACAGGTCGCCCATCTCGGTTTTCAGGTTATTATTCATAACGCTGCCCATGATCGCAACGCCAACGGTACCGCCGATCGAGCGGAAGAACTGCGTCGCTGCCGAAACAACCCCCAGCTTATTATGCGGAAAGGCATTCTGAACCGCGATCGAAAAGATCGGCATGGTCACCCCAAGGCCGCCGCCCACCAAAATCATGTCCCGCACAACCTCAGAATTTTGCGTATGCACAGTCATGATCGATAGCAAGTACATGCCGAATGTTGAAACGGCGAGACCTACAATACCTATCACCTTATACTTACCGGTCCGAGACATTACCTGACCGGTAACCGTGCTTGATATGACCATTGATATCATCATCGGGAAGAGCAAGAGGCCCGAGTTGGTCGCAGTTTTGCCGATAACCCCCTGAATGAAAATCGGGATATAAGCAATGGTCCCAAACATGCCGAGGCCGGTGACAAATAAGGTCGCCATCGATACGCTGAAGATCTGATTCTTAAACAAATCCAGCGCGATGATCGGCTCTTCTGCCCGGCTCTCGATAAAAAGAAATGCAATTAACATAACCGCCGCCACAGAGAAAAGAGCAACGATCTCGGTCGAGCCCCACGGATACTCTGAACCGCCCCAAACAAGGGCTAGCAAAAGCGGGATAATACTGCTCAGAAGCGCGGCCGAGCCCAACCAGTCGATCTTGCGTCCTTTATGCCCGGCGATAATCGGCATAACTTTTAGAAGCACAAGGACAGAGAGGATGCCGAATGGGATATTGATATAGAAGTTCCAGCGCCAGCTCATATGGTCGGTGATATATCCGCCGACAAGCGGCCCAAGAATACTGGCAAGGCCGAATACAGCACCCATGATCCCGCCCCACTTACCTCGCTCGGCGGGAGGGAAGATATCACCGATGATCGCAATCGCATTCGCCATCATCGCCCCGCCGCCGATACCCTGTAGACCCCGGAAAATGATGAGCTGGGTCATCGATTGAGATAACCCCGAAAGCGCCGAGCCTATGATAAATATTATGATACCGCTTATAAAAAACCATTTACGCCCATATATATCGGAAAGCTTACCGTAGATAGGGACTATTGCCGTCGAACCGAGCATATACGAAGTGAATACCCATGAGAGCATGTTAAGCCCGCCAAGCTCGCTCACGATTCGCGGCATCGCCGTTCCTACTATCGTCTGATCGAGCGCTCCAAGGAGCATTCCTAAAAAGACGCCGATCATGATTAGAATTTTTTGCCTGTTTGCGATTGTTTCCATCCTATCACCTCTCAAAGCTACTATTAGTCCTTTTATTGCTAGTCGTTTTATCAGTCGTTTTCCGACCGGTTTATCAGCTGCTCGATGCTCTGCGCTTTATTGGTAAGATGTTTGACTAATCGACCGAGTTCTTCAGCTTTTACCATGAGAAGTCCCGAATGGTTCGGACCCGCAAAGAATAGAAGCTTATTGCCCGGCTCGATCCCCAGAGCGCGCCGTGCTTCTGCCGGTATCGCGACTTGGCCGCGCTCACCGACTGTGGCAGTGCCCAGAAATGACTGTTCGTGGTTGTGCATGTAATTCCCCTCTCTACATGTATTTTCATACATATCTGAGCAGAATACCGCATTTACTACCGGCCGTCAATAAAATAACCTCATTTTCCTCGGGTTTTAGTTGTCCAGAATGTTACAAAGTCGGTTACAAATTGCTAAAACCAACCGGTACTCTGCCGATAGTTACTAAGATACTTACTAATGAAGTAAGTGTGAAAGGAAAATAAGCCATGCCTAAAGCCAGTACCGGGGGAAACGATAAGCGTGAGCACGCTAAAGATCTGTCCTTGCGCTTAGGCAGGATTCTTAATAACTCAGCTAATGAGATATATGTATTCGATACCAAAACCTTGCATTTTGTCCAGGTAAACCAGGGTGCGTGCGAGAACCTCGGCTATACCATGGAGGAGCTTACTAAACTCACACCGCTCGATCTTAAGCCGGAGTTTACCCCCGAGACCTTCGAGTTCCTGGTAAAGCCATTGCGTGATGGAACAACGTCCGTAGTAGTGTTTGAAACCCTGCACAAGCGCAAAGATACTACACTCTACCCGATTGAAGCCAGGCTTGAGCTATCTTATACCGAAGAGCAACCACTTTTTGTGGCAATCGTACAAGACATAACAAAACGGAAGTCCGCAGAGAATCTTCTAAAAGATAGCGAAGAGCGATATCGCCGCCTTGTCGAACTCTCGCCTGATGTCATTGCAGTTCACAGCGAAGGCAAAATCGTCTATATAAACCCGGCCGGAGCCCGGCTCTTCGGCGCGCGAAAACCGCGCGATTTAATCGGGAAACCGGCGCTTAGCTTTGTTCACCCCGACTTCCATGAAACCGTGAAGAGCCGCTTTCAGCAGATGCAACAATGTAAAGCCGTAGGGCTGACCGAGGAGAAATTCATTGGGCTCGACGGGCAGATAATCGATGTTGAAGTCGCCGCTACACCTGTTATTTTCCAGGGGAAACAAGGCGTGCAGGTTTTCGTCCGCGATATCAGACAACGCAAGCGCACCGAAGCGGCACTGCGTGAAGCTAAAGACCGTCTGGAACAGCTCTATACCGTTATCCCAAGCGCACTCTTCACAGTGGATAAAGACGGTAGGATAACCAGCTTTAACAAAAAAGCCGAGGAGCTGACCGGCTATAGTGCAGCAGAGACCATCGGAAACAAGTGCACGCTTTTTGCCCTCAATCCATGTGCAAAAGGCTGCGGGTTGTACTCCCCCAACGTTGCAAAGCCGTTTGCGGCCAGGGAATGTACTATAAAAAGAAGGGACGGAGAGGTGCGGGCGATTTCTAAAAACGCGGACCTCTTGCGTGACGCGGATGGCGAGATAATGGGTGGAGTCGAAAGCTTTGAGGATATCACCGAGCGCAAAAAAGCTGAGGAAATGCTCAACTCGATGGCATATTACGACCCACTGACAGGTCTCTCGAATAGGATATTGTTCAACGACCGCCTTGGATTGGCACTGGCGCAAGCGCGCCGCACTGCGGAAATGCTTGCGGTCCTCTATATCGACCTTGATAATTTTAAAGCCATTAACGATACCCTCGGGCATGCCATTGGGGATCAACTTTTACAGCTGGTCGGCAAGCGGCTTAAAAACTGCTTGCGCGGCGGAGACACAATCGCCCGCCTCGGCGGAGACGAGTTCGTCTTATTGCTTCCCCAGATACGGTGTGCAGAAGATGCCACCGTGGTCGCTAAGAAGTTGCTCGAATCGTTTAGCGTGCCGTTCGATCTCGAGAGCCATGAGCTATTTATAACCACCAGCATTGGTATCAGCCTTTACCCGTACGATGGCGAGGATGCCGAAACAATGCTGAAAAACGCAGATACCGCCCTCTACCGGGCTAAAGAGCAAGGGAAGAACAACTACCAGCTCTACACGTCGGCCATGAACGCCAAGGCATTTGAAAGACTGGCCCTCGAAAACAGCATGCGAAGAGCGCTGGAGAGGGAAGAGTTCGCCGTATACTACCAGCCGCAAGTGGATCTCACTTCAGGACAAATCATCGGCATGGAGGCCTTATTGCGCTGGCAACACCCCGATCTGGGACTGGTATACCCTTCGGAATTCATCGGTCTTGCCGAAGAAACCGGGCTTATCATCTCTATCGGTGATTTTGCGCTTAGAACCGCCTGTAAACAAAACAAGGCCTGGCAGGATGCCGGCCATCCGCCGATACGCATGGCGGTGAACCTCTCGCCGAAGCAGTTTCACCAGCAAAATCTGGCTGATACCATTGCTCAAGCGCTACAGGATGCGAATTTACACCCAAGCTTCTTAGAGCTTGAGATTACCGAGAGCGTCGTCATGAAAGACACGACGAGCGTGTCGGCCAGCCTCTACAGGCTAAAAGATATGGGCATACAGGTCACCATCGACGATTTTGGCACCGGGTATTCCTCGCTTAGCTACCTCAAGCGTTTTCCAATAGACGGGCTTAAAATCGACCGTGTGTTTATAAGGGCCCTTACTACCGACCCAAACGACGCGGCCATCGCAAAAGCGATTATCGCCATGGCCAAAAGCCTTAACTTGCGGGTTGTTGCGGAGGGTGTGGAAACCACGGATCAGTTAGAATTCTTACGCTCGCTCAAATGCGACGAGATACAGGGCTACCTTATAAGCCGTCCGGTACCTGCGGATGAGGCAACGGCGCTTTTGGCGGATAGCAAACAGCGTTGCGCCTAGTTGTCAATTTCACGACCTCTTGATGGCAAGGATAGCCATATCGTCGCTGAGCTTGCCGTTGGAAAAGCGAAGGGCCTCGTCCCTGAGGTGCTCGACAATGGCGCGGGCGGGTGCGTGTCGTACGTCCTCGATCACCGAGACAACGCGCCCCTCGCCAAAGAAATCCCGCTCGCTGCGGGCTTCAATAAGACCGTCGGTATACGAGAGGAAAACAGCGCCTTTATGAAGCTCGATCTCGCTTGCCCGGTAAGCCGGCTCTTTATCGACCGCAAGCACGATTCCACGCAATTCCAATAACCGGCAACTGGAATCACACAAAACCGGAGAAGGATGACCGGCGCTTATCAGTTGTAGGCGGCCGGAAGCATCGTAAATACCGGCCAAAGCCGTGGCGAATTGACCGGGGGCCAGCTCTGCCGCCAATGCCCGATTTAACCTCAGCATACAATCGGTGAGATCGAGATTCTCGCGAATAAATCCCCTGAATAGCGAGCGAATCGTAACCGCGTCCGTGGCCGCTTCGAGGCCGTGTCCCGATACATCGCCGACGATAAAAGCGGCTTTACCATCATCCACCTCAAAGATATCGACCAGATCACCGCCGATCTTCGTCCGTTCTCCTGAGGGAAGATAGATCGAGGCCACCTCTAAGTCTAAAACCCGCCGCGGAATATCGGGCAGCAGCCCTTCTTGGACTATCCGGCCGACCTCCGCTTCCACTAACAGGTCCTTGCGCTGGACCTGAAAATAGGATGTGGCGATTGCGGCAAGTGCCGCATGGAGAAACTCGTCCATTCCTAACAGCCATCCAAGGGTTTTCTCGGATTGGGGCTCAAGCAAAAACTGCAGGTAGCTCTCCTCTAAAAAATGCAGGCTTATTATAAGCGCCTCGTAAGGGAAATTACGGTGCGCTAAATCGGCACCCGCTTCCTCAAGGTGTGATATACAAAGCTCGAGTTCGCCGATCTTCATGCATGCAAGCATATCGTGAAAGAGATTGCCGAATAATTGCCGAAGATCCTCGCGGCTGAGGCCTGGCGGTCGCCATGCGCTAAACTGAAGCCGTATCCAGCCCTCAACAATCTCTTTCTCGTAGGGGATCAGCCGCTGTGCCACTTCTTTTAAGGCTTCCTTATCAATCCGGCTAAACTCCACGATCCGGTATCCGATAAATGCGCTTGTATGCCCGGCATTCTCCTTCTCTTGCCCGCGTCTCTTATTCACTCGCAATTCACTCTACCCATAGTTTATGAGGCCTCTCTTGCCTTTATTTATTGCCTTACCTGCCATCTTGATGATTCAAGCTTAGCGCACGCCGTGCGGTTATGCAATTTGACGTAGCAACAGGGCGTTCCCTATAATTCCTTTCCCAGTGAAAAGGCCTTTCCAAGATAGGTGCCGACCGCATGGTAGGTCGAACTCGCCGGGGCATAGATGACCGGCTTGACCTTCTCTATGGCGGGGCTCCCATCATCTGCGAGAACGCTTTCGTCCGCTTTGACGTCCATAATCTCGCCGATAAACTGCGTATGAAGGCCGATCTCGATGGTATGGAGCACTTTGCACTCGATGACCAGCGGGAATTCCGCTATATAGGGGGCGTCGACCAGCTCGCCTTTGACGGCGGTAAGCCCGGTATCGGCGAACTTGTCGGTGCTCTTGCCCGACGTGACACCGAAGTAATCTGCCTTCTTGATGAGATCCTCAGAAGGAATGTTTATCGTAAAGGCGCCTCTCTCGACGATATTGCCATACGAGTATGTGGCTTTGCGCAAGGAAACGGCGATACATGGGGGTTTTGAGCAGCAGATACCGCCCCAGGCGGCGACCATGCCGTTCGGTTTGCCCTCCTTATCATATGAACCGACAATCCATGCCGGAGCTGGAAAGGCGATGGTTCTTGCTCCTACAGACTTTTTCATACTACCTCCTGACATAATTACCACTGTCTCTTAGGTACTGATTAAGATACTGATTACTACTAGTTACTACTAAATTACGTCTAAAACCCGATTTTCCTCTATAATTCCCATTTCAACTCAGGCAGTATGACTGACCTGGGCCGGATAAGCCGGTAACGGCTGAAAACATCGATATTCGGCAGAGCAAACCATGCTTTTGCTCGGTGTGCGGGTTGGCAACAGCGCTTAATAAGTGTAAAATAATATACAACAAAATGAACGCGTGAAACGAATCGCCTACTGCCATGGGTGGTTCGTTTCTTTATTTTGCATTATCTTGCATATCTAGCGCCCTCACATCTTTATCCCGGCGGCTAGATTTGGTATTATTTGTATGCTTAGGTAATCTTATTGTCAATTACAACCCAACTAGAAGCTCGCGCTTTAAGCGGTTAGTGTGACTACAATCTAACAGATAGGTGGCCTGCAATCATATGAAAAAAAATAGCTGTTGCCAAGAGAGAGAAAAATCCTGTAAGGGTGTCTTTGGATT
>NZ_JBTSLF010000099.1:0-10073 GCF_054640775.1 Candidatus Aquicultor sp.
ATATCACATCCTTTTTGAAGATGATGGTAAGGGCCGGTACCAGCAAGAATCCCCCGCCCAGCCCTAAGAAACCCGAGAAAAACCCGGTAACAAAACCGGTGAGCGAGGCGGCGAGCGGAAGTTTTTCGTCCGGAATTCCAGGCGCATCATCTGCCGCGCCCCGCTTCGAGCCGCGGATAAAACGCAGGGCGGTAAGCATAAGCGCGGTCGCGGTAAAGAGCAGGAGCAACTCCCCATTGACGGCCTTAGTGGCAAGCGAGCCAAGAACCGAGCTTACGATGCCCGAGGCAAAAAGATACGGGGCAAGCCGCTCGTCGATGTAGCCGTTGCGGTAGTAATTATACGAGCCGGTAATGGCCGAGACGATGATAACCGGTATCGGGGTTCCCAGCGATACCAGGGCGGGCGTGCCGACGATAAGCCGCAGGGCGGGCTGCATCAAAAAACCGCCGCCGATACCGAACTGACCGGAGAGGTAACCTGCCGCAAGTCCGATGATAATTGGAATGATTAGACCCATAGTGCTAGTACAGCACACTTTTATGTGCCGTACTAGAGATTAGTAAAACTCACGGGGGTGTACCCGTCCCAGTTCAACGCCTTCTTTCGAGAGCCTGAGGCCCCCTGCCGCAAGTCCGCACACCGGCACATGCGGGCGCGGGGCGAAAACGCTGACCACCTCATCACCGAGCGTTTCGATAATGCCAACGGCGACCGTGTTCCACCCTTCACCTTGCAAACCGACCATAAGCCCGCTGGGGTTTACCTTTGCAGATAAGAATCCTGCGGGATAGAGGGAGAGCCCCTGAACCGGGATTGCCTGCATAACGGCATCTTGAAAATAGCGCCGGTACTGCTCCTGCCGCAGTGCGGTCCTGCGCCTCGCCGATACCGGTCGGGCCGCCACAGGGGGTCGGGTCCGCAGCATGGTCGTGCCCCAGCACCCGCCAAGCCATGATAGTACCGGTGCAAGCTCATCTTCCTTTTCGATGGCGATAACGATATCAGGGCGCAAAAGAGCGAGCTTGTTATATTTAAGCGCCACCCCATACGGCGGGGCGATAAGGCCGCTGCTGTCAAAGAGAACCACCTGGGTACCGGCCTCGTGCGCCTTGCCGGCCATGATTCCCGAGCCGGTGCATACCTCGAGCATGCGCCGAACCGGGTTGGTGTCTCCCACGAAATAGAGCGCCTGAACAGGATAATCCTCAGGCAGGGTCTCTCTTATGATTGTCATGCCGATAGTGGCCGGCGGACCGATCGAGGATTGCCCGACATCCCCGTCAACCAGGCCTACCGCGTGCCCCTCACGCAGGTACGCCTCTGTTATGCGCCGGATGAGCGTGCTTTTACCGACATCGGGTCCCCCTAAGAGAAAGACAAGTCCTCGCTGCTCGCCAACGAGGACTTGCGGTATCTCTTTAAACTCAATCCACTGGTTCATACCGCCTGCTCTTCATGCTGGCTTTCATCCTCCAATAAAGCTTTGGCCTTTTTAATGATGCCGCGCTCGCCTTTATAGGTAACGGTGGCAATCGCCTCATCGATCGGGAACCAGCGTACTTCTTCAACCTCCCAATCATGCTTGGTCATGTCGCCTCCGGTACATCGAAGCAAGAAGAAATGCACGAATTTATGACAGCGTACCTCTGTAGGGCGCCAGTAAAACCAGTAATCGATTTCACCTATCTGCCGCACGATATCACCGGTCAGCCCCGTTTCTTCGTTTACCTCGCGAAGTGCCGCTTCCGTAAGTGTCTCTCCTTTTTCGACAAGGCCCTTGGGAAGGCCCCAAACGCCACCGCCGTTTCTCGCGATCAAGGCCACCTCGGGTTTTCCGTCTCGCATCTTGAAAATCACCCCACCGGATGAGGTGATGGTAGCCGTCTTCATACGATCGCCCCCAAACGCGCGATTAAATCGCATTATAGATATTTTTTCCCACGATGATGGAATATGAAGCCGGGACGGCGGAATGAGGCCGGGACGGCGGAATGAGGCCGGGACGGCGGAATGAGGCCGGATTTACTCGACGGGTACGTCGGCTATGGCCACGGTCTTGTTGCGGCCTGCTTCTTTTGCGAGGTAAAGGGCCTCATCCGCTTTTCTCAATAGGCCCAAGGGTTCGGACATCGAGGATACGTATGAACTTACCCCGATGCTTAAGGTAGTGGAGATATTAAGGTCGGGGTTCAGCAGGATGGGGTTCGTCTCGACCCTATGGCGCAGTTTCTCTCCGACCTTATACGCCTTCTCAACACTGGTTTCGGGGAGAATAAGCGCAAACTCATCCCCGCCGTAGCGCGCGGCCAGGTCGGATTGGCGCAGGTTGGCTTTGAGCATACCGGCGATAATCCTTAGCACCGAGTCACCGGTCACATGCCCATAGGTATCGTTGATTTCTTTAAATTTATCCACATCGATCATGATGAGCGATAGCTCCGAGCCGTAGCGTTCCGCACGATTGAACTCGACCGAGAGCCGCTCGAGAAAACTCTTATGATTATAAAGACCGGTCAACCCATCGGTTACGGCGGTCTCTTTGAGCTGGGATATTATCCGGTTATAGACTTTACGCTGGAACGGAAAGCACATATTCCAATCGGCGATTCCCTGGTAGATAGCGATCGCCTGCTCACGACAGGTCCGATAGCCACAGGCACCGCAGTTAAGCTCGTCTTCTGCCGTGAACTTCTCGCCCTCGGCGAGGATCTCCTGGATGGCCTGCTCGCTCGGCATGGGAAGGTCGACCTGTTTGTTCGAGAACGCCTTGAATGTGTCGATCTTGGGCAGGTATGGCTCGACCTGGTCGAATGTGAGTTGCTCGGATGCTTTCACCAGACGGTTCTGATACGACTGCTCGGTGACGTGCTTGCGCACGTGAATGCCTAAGTTGGTATCGATACCGGGGCCGTCGATACATCCCTGACAGGCCAGCATATCGATAAATTTGGCCTTGATGTCCCCGGCGAGAAGCGCGCCTGCCAAGCTGTCCAGGTTGCAGACACCCCGCACGACCATGAGATTGGGGTCGAGCATATTATACTGGGCGATCGTCGGGCGCGGGAAGCCCCCCGAAACCGAGTAACGCCGCCTCACCTCGGGTTTTGGGCCCTCTTCCAGACGCAGCTCGTTCTCTGACCCCGCAAAACGTATCCTCAAGAGCTGTTTAAACTCCTTAAAGGTAAGAACCGCATCGGCCGAAGTGCTGTTTTTGGCCTCATATTTCGCCGCAATGCAGGGTGTCGCATATACCACCGCTACATCGGGTCCGTAAATGTGTTTGACAAGACTTGCTTGCGCCACCATCGGCGAGGCGATCGGCGCCAAATAGCCGGTCAAAGCGGAGTAGTACTTCTCGACCCAGGTGGTCACCGCCGGGCAGGTCGAGCGCAGTACCGGAAAGTCCCGTTCGATGGAGAAATAGCGAAGATACTGCCGTGCGACCATCTCATCGGCAAGCACGGTGTCCTCGTATCCGTAAAACCCTGCCCACTCGATCAAGAAGGCCAGCTGCTCCTGTGTCATGGGATAAAACGATGCAAGATACTCGGGGGCAAGAACCGCTATGGTTCTTCTCCCTGATGAAAGCAGCGCAAAGGCCTTTTCAAGATCTGGCCCAAGCTCGATCGACCCCTTAGAGCACGCCGCAACACAACGCCCACAATAGATGCAGCGCTCGTCCATTATTTCTATCTGGCTGTCGGCCATTTTTATCGCTTTAACGGGACACGCACGTATGCAGGCGTAGCATTCTTTGCAGAGTCCCTCAGGTACGGATAATATGCTCATTGTCAAAAATCCAATTAACCTTGCTTCGCAAACAACGCCATAAGGTGGTAGGAAAGGACTATGAATCGGCTGGTGCGAATAGGAGTAACAGAGTTATTTCAATAGTTCGATCGCTCCAAAAAAACGTCGGAGTCGACTTTATAATAATATATGAACCACTCAGTCACAAGAAAAGATTATACCCGGCCGTCGTCTGCAATGTCGACGATTTGAGCGTTTCCGGCGGATATGAGGTCTGTGGGCTTGATCTTTAGCACGGCATTGGTCTGCCCTCCACAGGTATAGATAACGGGAATGGAAAGGAGTCGTAAGTCGATGTAAATCGGCATTTCGTTGGCGTGTGCAAGGGGCGGGATGCTGCCCAAGATATAGCCGGTGAGGCTTACCGCATCCTCCGGCTCAACGAGCTTGATCTTGCTTACGCCGATGATGGCTTTGAGCTTGCGCACGTCCAGACGCCGGCTACCGGGAATCATAGCCACCAGCGGGTTCCCATCGGCTTCGACGATCAGCGTCTTACCGATTTCAGACTGGTCGAGCCCAAGAGACATGGCCGCCATGGCCGCCGTTCGTGCGGGCATCTCCACCAGGCTTATCTCATGTGGAACCTCGAGAGATTGCAAATAATTATGTAAATCGACACTGGTTCTCATACAAGCCCCCCCCAACGCTTCAAGAACCCTCTCATCTACTAAGAAATCGTATCACTAACCGCCGCTTTCAACAAGGTTATTTCGATACGCATTGAAATAATCAACAAGCCTCTGACCAGGCATGAAAGGTTGCGACCACTAGATTTTACCCATTTCTTCAATAATTGATTACAAGGGATGACCTGCATGGGCTTTAAAATCTAGCGCAATTGTTAAATAAATAGCAAAAAGAGCCCGCGTCTGTCTGCGGGCCCTTATATTTGTTTTCGACTTGTCGTCCGTATACTACGCCATCACCAGGTTGTTCTGCATCTCACAGGCCATAACGGTGTGTTTGCAAAGAACCGCAGTGGTAACCGAGCCTACGCCACCCGGAACCGGGGTGATTTTCTCAACGATCGGCTCGACCTGCCCGTAATCGACATCGCCGACAAACTTGCCGGGGTTGTCCGGGTCTTCGTTGATGCCGACATCGATAACCGTCTGGCCCGGCTTCACGAAATTGGCCTTGACCATCTTGGCCTTGCCAACAGCTGCGACCAGAATTTCGGCTTCCCGGCATACCTCGGGTAGGTTCTCGGTCCTCGAGTGACAGATGGTGACCGTTGCGTGCTCGCGCAGGAGCAGCATGGCAACCGGCTTGCCCACGACAAGCGAACGACCGAGCACGACGGCCCTTTTCCCCTTAAGCGGGATACCGTAGAACTTCAAAATCTCCATACAAGCGGCCGGTGTGCATGGCGCAAAACCGGTCGCGTCATCGGCAAAAACCTTCGCCGCACTAGCAAGATTCATAGAATCGACATCTTTTTCAACCGGGATAAGCGAGCGGACCTTGCGCTCATCCAAATGCTTCGGTAGCGGGGCGAACATCAAGATACCGTTAATCGCCGGATTTGCACCGACGCTGATGACGGCTTTCTCAAATTCCACCTGATCGATATCTTCCGGGTACTCAAATACCTCATACTCCATACCGACGGTCTCACAAGTCTTCTTGGCGCCGCCCTCGTAGAAGAGGTCGTCCGGGCGCGCTCCCACGCGCACGATGCCGAGCCTGGGCGTGATGCCCTTGCTCTTAAGCTCTTCGATCTTCTTGCTCAGGTCTTCCTTAATGGCATCAGCAACGGCTTTTCCTGCCAGTCTTTCCGCCAATTCAATCTCCCCCTTACGTGCTCTTACTTAAATCTTATTCATGCTTACTTGGTTAACTTATCGAGGACCAGCTGCAGGGTCTCGTCGGCCAACTTGGAGCCGTCGCTTAAGAGCTGGTTCATCTCGTTGCGTGTCGAACTTACAAAGTCCTGGTCCTTAATCGTGTTAAGGTTGATGGCGACGTTTAACATACCGCTGATCAACGAGGATTTCAAGAACACGACACCGCAGCCCACATCGGAGATGGCGAGCATGCTTCCGATTTGGCCCATGCGGTTGTGGATTTGAATACCCTCGTAGGATTTACGCATGATCTCCATAGGCACCGAACAGGCCTCTTTGGAATATTTCTCGAGCGCATCCGCTTTCGCCTGCTGCTGCTCCGGCGTATCCTTCGGCATTCCGTATGCTTTAGCAAGGGGCTCAAAGACCTCGGCATCGCGATCGACCAGGGTCTCCAACTCGGCCATGACCTCATAGCCCTTGTCGAGCAAGTCTTTAACTTCGTCCTCTACCTCTGCATATTTCTTTTTACCTACGGTCAGATTGCCGACCATATTCGAAAGCGCCATACCAATAGCGCCGCCGGCCGCCGCAGCGCCGCCGCCTCCCGGCACGGCCTCTTTGGACGATAGGACATCCAGAAAGTCCTTACAACTTTTGTCCAACATTCCCATTACAAATATCCTCCCCCTTTAACGCCTTGCTCCCGCTAAGGCTAGTAAAAATTTCGTCTGACGCGCTACACTTATCACTGAGTAATTGCTTTGTAAAGCTACCGTGTAGACAGACCCTTCCTATGTTAAGTTACCCCGCCAGGAGCGTCAATACTTGTGCCAGCGTGTATCCAGAATTTGGGGGGGGTTTGTCAAGAAATTAGCAAACTGGGAAACTAAGCTTATGCGTCGGCCGGGACGATTTTGACTTTCCTGCCCGGCCACCAGTTTAGCTCGCCTATCTTAACGGCGATAGCGGGCACGAGTAAACTGCGGATAACAAACGTATCTAATAAAAGACCTACGACCGTCGCAAATCCCACTTGCACAAGAGAATCCAAAGGGGAAACCAGCAGCGCACCGAATGTGCCGGCCATGATGATACCGCACGAGGTGATGATTTTACCGGTGCTCGAAAGGGCTCTCGCAACACTCCCCCTGACATCGCCGGGTGTATACTCTTCTTTAACCCTCGACATAAGAAAGATATTATAGTCAACGCCGAGCGCCACCAAAAGGCAAAAAGCAAAGAAGGGAACCGACCAATCTAACCCTTCACGGCCGAGACCTACTTGAAATACGAGATGGGTGATTCCCATCGTGGCTGCGAAGCTTAAGAGAATCGTCAATAGCAGGTAGACGGGGGCAATCAAGCTCCTGAGCAGGATGGCCAGTATCACAAAGATACCGAGAAGCACGAATACCATCACCTTGATCAAGTCGTCGGCGGTTACTTGGCGAATCTCGTTGAATGTCGGGGTGCTCCCGCCGATAGAGAACTGCGCTCCCTCCAAGGACGAGCCTTCGATCGTATCATCAAGCACCCTTCTTACCTTGTTTACTTTATCAAGGGCCTCATTCGTGTACGGGGGTATGGACAGCACTACGTCGAGAACCACGCCATTGCCTCCCGGGGCGATATAGTATTCCATGGCTTTACGCAGTTCAGGGTGCTCTTTGAGGGCGTTAGGCGGTAAAAAGAACACCCCGTCCAGCTGGCCGTTTGAGGTAGTATATGGGTGCATGCTCTCTCTCGCATCCCCGATGCCCGATGCCATCTTGTTCAAACCGTCCCTGCTGGGGCCAAACCCGGTAGTTATGCGCGCGAGGCCGGAAGAAGCCCGGTCGAGCTTGTCGCCCGCCTGCAATTGCCCGGTTTTCATCGCTTCCAGCCCCGATTGTATCCGCAGCAATGCCAGACTTGAACGGTCTATCCCACCGTTGATGCCGGTCAAGCCCTCGCTCACGCCCTGTATGCCGGCCCGCGCATCAGAGAGCCCGCTCTGTACCTGTCCTAAACCCTGGCTGATACCGGCCAGGTTTGGCAGTATACCTTTAGTCGTCTCGTAAGCTTTTTGAAAATTCGCGTCCGAAGCCAGCTCGGGTCTTTCGGCTACAAGCGCCTCGAGTTCGTTTTGGACTTGCTGTAAAAGGCTGTTTACCTGGCCGATGCCCTGTGTGGACCTGGTAACACCGGTTGACACCTCGCCTAACCCCGTGTTGACCTCATTAAGCCCCGAAACAGCGCTCCCGGTTCCGGCGCTCAATGTTCGTAAACCTCTGCGTACCTTAGATACACCGTCCCCCGCCTGCCCGGTCGAGGCTGCAAGTTTATTGAGTTTGCCGCTTCCCTGCGAGATTCTTCCCGCGACGCGTTCGACCCCGTCCTCCATGCTCCCCAAACCCGTCATGATCGGCGTAAACCCCGTCCCTATCCGGTCGAGCCCGGTAGACAGTCTTTTGATTTGATCAGGCAGGCTGACCTCGGTGATTTTCTCACCGAGCGGACGTGTCGCCGTTCTTACCCTGGCGACTTTATCGATTCCCGCAATACGGGATGCGACCATATCCAGTGCTTGAAGCGATTCGTTGGACCACATGTCCTGTTTGGTTTTCAAAACGATCTTTATCGGAAGAAGTTCCCCCTGATCGAAGTTATCTTTGACCACGTGGAAGCCTTGAGCCGCTTCGGAGGTGCCCGGAAGCTCGCCCAACTGGTCGAACGAGCGGGTTACCCCCAGCATCGATACGAGAAACGGGCTGAGGGCTATAAGGCTTATCGCTATAAACAGCAATGGTTTAGATGTGACGGCGCCCGATAGGGTATCCCAAAAACGGTTCCGGTTGTTTCCCCCCGCCACGGCTCTAGCCGGGTGGGCCGGCCAAAAAACACGTTCCCCTAAAATAGCCAACAGTGCGGGGGTGAGGGTTATGGCGGCCAGGATGGTTATACCGATACCGATCGCGATGCTGGGGCCCGTCGTGTTAAACAGGCCGAATTTGGCGAATATCATAAAGGCAAACCCAACGATAACCGTACCACCGCTCGATAGTATCGACTCGGCCGTGTTGAACAGGGTCGAATCCAGGGCTTCCGGCACGGTTCTTCCAGATGAGAGTTCCTCCCTGAACCTCGAGATAATCAGCAGGCAGTAATCCGTGCCGGCGCCGAACAAAATAGCGATCAGAAAGGTTTCCGTAAACGATGAGATGTTTAAGCCCAGCGATGTGAGCGATGCAATAAGACCCCGTGAAATAAGAAACGATACCCCTATGGTGGATAACGGCACCAGGGGGGCTACCGGCGACCGGTAGATCAGGACCAGCATGATCATGACCAGAAGCACCGTTATCCTACCGGTAAGGCCCATACTTTCTTGAATCGCATCGACCTTTTCCTGGCCTATTGCGGCATCTCCGGTGACATGTAAAGAAAGCCCGGGGGGTATGTGGGGGGCATCACTACCGCTCACTGGATGTTTGGGCCCGATGTGCTTCCAGAGAGAGCGCACTATTTCGTTGGCGACCTCACTAAAACTCGGCGCAGCGAGATTGACTGCGATAAGCGCGACCTCACGGTTCTTCGTCATCATGTTTTTTTCAAACTCTTTTTGACTAAAAGGCGACGTTATACCCCTGACCCGATACGCCTTTTTATTCTTTTCCAGGTAGGTCTCAAGCTCTTTCGCATAGGTGCGGTCTTTATCGCTCATCCCACCTTTACGCTCAAGCGTAAAGATCAGGGTGCTGCCTCCCCCTTTGTCCGGATATAATTCCTTCAGCAGCTTGTCGGCCTTTACGGCATCGGCGTCCGACGATAAAAAGCTCTTGTCATCGGTTCTAGCGACATCGGAAAGAGAAGGGGCCTTCCAAAAAACGAGCGCCGTCAGGATAACCCAAAAAGCGACGATGGGCCATTTAAAACGTAGCACTAAGCGGTTTAACGTAGCTAGCATTTTGATCTACCCCTGTTCAAACCCGAACTCCTGCGATGATATCTCACCCAGGTAGCCCTTCACTTCGGTCTCGCTGAAGGCGATTCCCAGCGCTTGAAGGTTATAGACGGCCAGCGGATAGATGGAATCAATAAGATTACCCGGGTTTTCTTCGTAGAGCCAGCTTATGACAGTGTGGTAAATCGTTCCCTCAAACGCCACAGCCGCGGCTTTAATATCGGGGATCGTCGTAAGGCCGTTTCCCTGAAACGCTTCAAGGTTTTGCCCTATGCGAAGCAACAGCTTTTGTATGCTCTCCGCCCTTTTTTGCTCAAAACGGGGGTTTAAACCGACGACCTCTATCATCATGATCCTGGCAAGGTCCCGGTGCTGTTGAAATATCGTTAACGTAGAGGCTACGCCCCGACAGACCGTCTTCATGGCACCAACCGCGTCGCAGCCCATGTTGACTTCGGTGACGTTCAGAATCATCCCCGTGATCTCGTCGTACAGGGTTTCGAGCAGGTCCTCTTTGTTCTTGA
>NZ_JBTSLF010000100.1:0-10059 GCF_054640775.1 Candidatus Aquicultor sp.
GGGGGCCGCCAAGGTCATATCCTACGTCAAAGGCTTGCCGCTCGTAGGAGTGAATCATATCGAGGGCCATATTTACGCTAACTTCATCGACCATCCCGATTTAAAACCGCCGCTTATCGCTCTGGTGATCTCGGGCGGACATACTATGCTCGTCTATATGGAAAACTTCGGCAGCTACGAAGTGCTTGGCCAGACGCTGGATGACGCTGTGGGTGAGGCATACGACAAAGTGGCCTCGTTTTTAGGGCTGGGGTACCCCGGCGGCCCGATCATCGATGAGATGGCTAAGAAGGGCGACCCGGCAGCGATTCAATTCCCGAGGGCTATGTTGAAAAAAGGCGAGTTTAATTTTAGCCTAAGCGGCTTAAAGACCGCGGTACTAAACTACGTATCGCATCTTAACCTCGACGCGCACGAACTTCCCCTGCACGACCTTGCCGCTAGTTTCCAAGCCGCCGTTGTCGATGTGCTGGTCACGAAGACCATCCAGGCGGCGCGGGAAAAGGGCGTCGATAAGGTCATTCTGGCCGGTGGCGTTGCCGCTAACAGCTACCTTAGGGAGCGCATGATCGCAGAGACAAACCGCGAGGGGTTGCTGCTTTACTATCCGCACATATTCCTTTGCACCGATAACGCTATTATGATTGCGGTTGCAGGTTATCATAGATACCTGGCCGGTGATAGAATATCACTTGAGGCCAACCCGATCCCGAATTTGAGACTCGGGCAAACTATCGAGGCCTAATGAGCTTATAGAAAGCCTACGTGCAAAGGCTGGTTGAGAATTTGAAACGCTTCCCCAAGAACACGCTCATTGATTTCCTTTTGGCAATCGTTTCAGGATTGCTGCTGGCGCTTGCCTTTCCATACCCATCCATCGGTAGTCTCGCCTGGATAGGGCTTATCCCGCTTCTCTTCGCACTTCAGAGAACCAATGCTAAGGGCGCTGCACTCCTCGGGTTTGCTTTTGGCCTGTCGTTCTTTTTTATCGTTCTTTACTGGATCCAGGTTTTCGGCTTTATCGCCTTAATAGCGCTATCGAGCATGCTTTCGCTCTGGATGGTTCTTTTTGCGCTCGGCGCCCGGCTCGTTATGCGTACCTATAAGGGGACCGCGCAGTTTGTCATCCTTCCCGCGCTCTGGGCGCTTTGTGAGCTGGGACGTGCGCTGGGACCGTGGGGTTTCGCGTGGGCGAACCTCGGGTCAACCGCGGATAACCCCTACCTGCTTCAGCTTGCCTCATATATCGGGGAGTACGGCCTCGGGTTTGTTTTTGTTATGATCAACTTGATCGGCCTCAGGGCTATCGAGGCGGTCGTTGCGCAGGTCGAGAGACGGGATCGGGAGTGGGTTGTCGCACGGGTAAGGCTTGCCGCTTTAGGAATCACAACGCTTATCGCTTCAGTTATGATATGGCCCGCCGCAAGCGCAATCGTGGTTGACGCAGCCGGCCCGGGTGAAACAGGGATGCATGCTTCACAATCGCTTAAAGCGCCGTCCGCGATTAAAGTTGCGATCATCCAGGCAAACATCCCTCAGAACCTTAAAGCCGATGTCGGAAACGACGATGCGATCAAGGCGCGGTATCTTACCATGACCAAAGAGGCGCTCAAGTCAAAACCCGACCTCATCATCTGGCCGGAGAGCGCTCTGGTGTCGTATATAAGCAACGAACGGGAGTTTGTTGAAAAGCTCAACAAGTTGCTCGTCCCACGAAATACATCCCTTATCTTTGGGTGTTTTGAAGACGACGCGGGCCTCATCCATAACGATGCTTTCTATTTTGATCGTTATGGAAGGCGTCAAGCATACCGTAAGATTCATCTGGTTCCATTCGGCGAGTACATCCCGATGCGGGCCTTGGTTGAGCGGATAAACAACTTAGCTACGCTGGTTCGCAATATCACCCCCGGAACCGATTACAAGGTTTTTGAATTTCCCGGACAGATACAGAGAGGGCAAGAAGGCTATGCGCGCACCGATGCGGCCATACACAGCATCGGCAGATTCTCGACGATAATCTGCTTTGAATCATGCGACTCACCGCTCGTCGCCAAGATGGTAAACGCGGGGGCCCAAGCCCTTGTCGTTATTACCAACGATGGCTGGTTCGGCAAAACCGCCGCCCTCGAACAGCATTTCCGCATAACTCGGATGCGGGCCGCCGAGTATGGCGTCCCGGTTATCCAGACGGCAAACACCGGCATCTCCGGCATCATTGACGGTAACGGCCGAATAACCGCAAAGTCCGGGGTCGAACAACAGCGGATACTTTTGGGCACCATCGAATTCTCACCCGGAGTGAGCTTTTTTACGAGATACGGTCACCTGATGCCCTATCTTTACCTCGCAATCATACTGGCAGCTGCTTTATATAGGCGTGCGCTTAAGTTATCATAAACCTATCTTTAGCCCAAAGAGCCAAAGTTTATATAAAAACTAATGTTTAGCTGCGCGGAAAATTGGCAAAAATTTATGATGGTGTGTTGATTTAGCAAAGGCTGTATTGTAATATTATTTTAGCACTCGGCAAGACAGAGTGCTAAAAATACTGTTGGGAGGGTTGTATTTAATGAACTTAAAACCATTGCGTGATCGCGTAGTGATCAAACCGATCGAGGCGGAAGAAACTACGAAAAGCGGGATCGTCATCCCGGATACCGCCAGGAAGGAAAGGCCCCAAGAAGGGGAAGTTGTTGCTGTTGGGGGTGGCAAGCTCGACGACAGCGGCAAGGCAATGCCGATGGAAATCAAAGTCGGCGATAAAGTCATCTACTCAAAATACGGTGGCAGCGAGATCAAGATAGACGAACAGGATTATCTCATCATGAGAGAAGAAGATATCCTGGCTATAATCGGCCAGTAATTTGCCGGCCGGTATTAGTTTCGTTTAGATCTGTTTAGATTTGTTTAAATTTTTGTTTAGTTACAGCTTAAAGAATTATTAAGCATTATGAGGAGGGAAACCAGTATATGCCGAAACTCATTGAGTTCAATGAAGAGGCAAGGCGTAGGCTTGAGGCCGGCGTGAACAAACTCGCCGATACCGTAAAAGTTACGCTGGGACCAAAAGGAAGAAACGTCGTAATCGACAAGAAGTTCGGTGCTCCGACGATCACCCATGATGGTGTGACCGTTGCAAAAGAGATCGAGCTTGAGGATGTATACGAGAACATGGGCGCGCAGCTCGCTAAAGAGATCGCGACCCAGACGAATGATGTCGCCGGTGACGGAACGACTACCGCTACGATCCTCGGCCAGGCAATCGTGCGCGAGGGCATGAAAAACGTTGCAGCGGGTTCGAACCCGATGTTTTTAAAGAAGGGTATCGATAAGGCCGTAAAGACTGCTGTTGAAGAGATCAAAAATATGTCCAAGAGTATTGACACCAAGGATGAGATCGCAGCTGTCGCGACCATTTCCGCCGCTGATTCCGAGATCGGTAGTTTGATCGCAGATGCAATGGACAAAGTAGGCAAAGATGGCGTCATCACTGTTGAGGAATCCCAGACAATGGGAACCAGCCTTGAGGTCGTTGAAGGTCTACAGTTCGACAAGGGCTACCTTTCCGCCTACATGGTCACGGACACGGATAGAATGGAAGCCGTTCTTGACGAGCCGTTGATTCTTATCGTAAACCAGAAGATCGCCGCAATCGCCGATCTTCTGCCCGTTCTTGAGAAAGTAATGCAGGCCGGTCGCCCGCTTTTCATCATCGCTGAAGATGTCGAAGGCGAAGCACTCGCAACACTCATCGTCAACAAGATCCGCGGCACCTTTACCGGTATCGCGGTCAAGGCCCCGGGATTTGGCGAGCGCCGCAAGGCTATGATGCAGGATATCGCCATCGTTACCGGTGGCCAGGTTATAACCGAGGAGCTTGGAATTAAGCTCGACACGGTTACCGTTGATATGCTCGGCCGCGCAGGTCGTGTTCGCATAACCAAGGACGAAACGGTTATCGTTGATGGTGCGGGCAAAGCCGAGGACATTCAAGCCCGTATCGCGCAGATCAAGAAAGAGATAGATATGAGCGACTCCGAGTTCGATCGTGAGAAACTCCAGGAGCGCCTCGCTAAGCTATCCGGCGGCGTTGCCGTTATCCGTGTAGGTGCGGCGACCGAGACCGAGATGAAAGAGAAGAAGCACCGCATCGAGGATGCGCTCTCCGCAACCAAGGCTGCTGTTGAAGAGGGAATCGTCCCCGGCGGAGAGGTAACTCTCATCAATATCATCCCCGCTCTGGCTGTGCTCGACGGTCAGCTTAGCGGCGACGAGAAAGTCGGCGCTCAGATCATCGCGCGTGCGCTTGAAGCGCCGCTTCGCCAGCTTGCGGCAAATGCGGGCTATGAGGGCTCCGTAATCGTCGAGAAGATCAAAGCTATGGATAAAGGCCAAGGCCTTGACGTCGTAACCGGTGAGTTCGGCGACATGATGAAAGCCGGCGTTATCGACCCGGCGAAAGTCACGCGCTCGGCGCTCCAGAACGCGGCTTCGATTGCAAGCCTCATCCTTACCACAGAGGCTGCCATTGCCGAGAAACCGTCTGAAGAAGGCGGCATGGGCGGCGGTATGCCGGGCATGGGCGGCATGGGCGGTATGATGTAACACCTGCTGCTACCGGGCGATTAAGCGCCAGCACATGAAGCAATATAAGGGCGGGGTCATTAGACCCCGCCCTTATGTAACAACAAAGTAACATATTTACCTAGCATATTTTGCCCAATCGTTGTATTATTAATACAGTGATAATCGCCTGAGCATCTTTTACGAGGAAGCACTTCTCACGTTGATTTAGAACTCCGCAGATACGAAGCTCTGTTGTTTTGCTGAACCAGAACCTACAATACTTCGGCGATTCTTAATCTTATTACTTTCGCATTCCTGGAATAAACACATCAGGCATTCAAGGAGGCAATTATGGAAAACGTTAAATGCACCTCAAATAATCACGAATGCTCAGAAAATCTGGATATCTGCTGTCAATTTTGCTTGCGCAATTACTCACCATGCACTGGAAAGTGCTCCGGATGCTGGGATGAAGCGAAAGAGAACGGGTACGTAGTCGAGCCACGCGTCGCCGCCAAGCCGATCGCAAGAGCGGTAAGAAAACCGGATTTACCGGCCCCTGTTGCATAAGCATCATCGGTACATCCCGCATAGTGCAAGCCCTTTATCCCACCCAAGGCCGGTGGGATATTTTTCGTGCGTGTGCTGCGGGGTTCGAGCCGTCAAAGCGGCACTATCCGCGCCCTGTTCTTGACACAAGCAATCTGCGGGTGTAAGATAATCGAAATTTTACCCATGGAATTGAGCAATAAAATAACTAATCAACAGCTGCATACGTGGCTACGTGGCCCAGAACGCTAACCCGATAGGGGTATAAAGCGCTGGGCTTTTTTGTAAAACCCGTGGGGTTGTCGTTACCAACTAAGTAAGCCTGTCATAGGGGCTTTTTTACGTTATACTATTTTAAGAGAGATTATTTAAGAGATTATAAGAGAGCACTACTAGCCATTTATTATAGGAGGACACATGGAAATAGAGATAGGACGAGGAAAAAGGGGAAGAAGGGCGTACGGTTTTGATGATATCGCTATTGTTCCCAGCAGAAGGACCCGTGACCCCGAAGATATCGATATAAGCTGGGAGATTGCCGGACATCGTTTTGAGCTACCGCTGATGGCATCGGCTATGGATGGTGTTGTGGATACAAAGCTTGCGATAGGGCTTGGTAAGTTCGGTGGTCTTGCGGTGCTTAACCTCGAAGGTATCTATACCCGCTATGCGGATACCGGTCCTATTCTTGAGAAAATAGCCAGTTTACCCAATGAGGATGCGACGCGCGGTCTCCAGGAGATATATAAAGAGCCGGTTAAAGAAGAGCTTATTGCGCAGCGTATCAAGGAGATCAAGGATGGCGGGGTATTAGCCGCCGCCTCGTTCACCCCCCAGAAGGTCGATCAATACTATAAGATAGCGCTTGAGGCCGGTCTTGATTTTCTTATCATCCAGGGCACTGTCGTGAGCGCCGAACATGTAAGCACACAGGTCGAGCCCCTGAATCTAAAGAAGTTTATCAACGAGCTTGAGATACCGGTTATCGTCGGTGGGTGCGCGTCATACTCGACAGCCCTTCATCTTATGAGGACCGGAGCGGTCGGTGTTTTGGTCGGAGTCGGCCCTGGTGCCGCATGCACGACGCGGCGTGTACTCGGTATCGGCGTTCCGCAGGCGACTGCAATAGCGGATGCCGCGGCTGCAAGGATAACGTACCTGGAGGAAAGCGGTCGCTACTGTCACGTTATCGCAGACGGTGGCATGCGTACGGGCGGCGACATCGCCAAGGCGATCGCGTGCGGTGCGGACTCGGTCATGATCGGCTCCCCGATCGCCGGAACGCAAGAAGCCCCCGGGCGTGGAAACCACTGGGGCATGGCGACATTCCATCCGACGCTTCCAAGAGGAACCCGTGTCTACGCCGGTCAAAGATGCACGCTTGAAGAGCTTTTACTCGGTCCGGCGCGTGAGAACGACGGCACGCTAAACCTGTTTGGCGCCCTCAGGACATCCATGGCCACAACAGGCTACCAGAACATAAAAGAATTTCAAAAAGCCGAGGTCATGGTTGCACCATCTCTTCAAACCGAAGGTAAGGTCCTCCAGCAGGCACAGCGTGTAGGAATGGGATAGGTGGGATGATTGTCGGCCACTAATGAAGTAAAGAACGAATTTCAGACTGTCTTGGTTGTTGATTACGGAGCGCAATACGCGCAGCTTATCGCGCGGCGCGTACGCGAGTGTAAAGTTTACTCGGAGATCGTGCCTCATGATATTTCAATTGAAGAGCTTAAGGCCAAAAATCCGAGTGGATTGATATTTTCGGGTGGCCCGGCAAGCGTTTACGCCGATAAAGCGCCGGCGGCCAATCCCGCGTTTTTTGAACTCGGTGTGCCGATTCTAGGCATATGCTACGGCATGCAGCTTATGGCCCATACCCTGGGTGGCGAAGTAGCGCGCACCGGCAATAGGGAATATGGAAAGACGGACCTCGTTGTCGATACAGGCAACGGTTTATTTAAAGATATTCCGCTTGAACAGACCGTGTGGATGAGCCATCAGGATGCGGTGCGGTCGGTCCCTGAAGGATTTAAGGCCTCCGCCCACACCGGCGGCGCTCCGGTAGCCGCTATGGAAAACCCGCAAAAAGGGTTCTACGGCGTGCAATTTCACCCGGAGGTAGTTCATACGGCCTACGGCATGCAGATCCTTAAAAACTTCCTCTACGATGCCTGCGAGTGCGTTCCGAACTGGACGATGGTCTCGATCATCGAGGATTCGGTTACCAAAATCCGGGAGCAAGTCGGCGATAACAAAGTCGTCTGTGGCTTAAGCGGCGGCGTTGACTCCTCGGTTGCTGCAATCCTGGTTCACAAGGCTATCGGCGATAACCTGATATGCATCTTTGTCGACCACGGCTTGCTTCGAAAAGGCGAGGCCGAAAAGGTCGAAGAGGCTTTTAGGAGGCACTTCCATATAAACCTGATACACGTTAAGGCACAGGACAGATTCCTGGAGAAGCTTAAAGGAGTGACCGACCCCGAGCGTAAGCGCAAGATCATCGGCGAGGAGTTTATCCGGGTCTTCGAGGATGAGGCAGTCAAATTCCACGATGCGAAGTTCCTGGTCCAGGGTACGCTCTATCCGGACGTTATCGAGAGCGGCACAAGAGACGCCGCCAAAATAAAGACGCACCACAATGTAGGTGGCTTACCTGAGGATATGGAGCTTGAGCTGGTCGAGCCGCTTCGCGCCCTCTTTAAGGATGAAGTGCGCGCGGTCGGCGAAGAACTCGGCCTTCCCGACGAGATCGTCTGGCGACACCCGTTCCCGGGCCCGGGCCTCGCGGTCCGTATTATCGGCGAGATCACACCCGAACGGTTGGATATCCTGCGAGATGCCGACGCGATCTTCGAAGAGGAGATAAAGCGGGCGGGCCTCTATCGGGAGATATGGCAGTCGTTCGCGGTTCTCCCGAGCATCCGTAGCGTGGGTGTTATGGGCGACGAGCGCACGTACGCCTATCCGATCATCCTCAGGGCTGTTACCAGCGAAGACGCGATGACTGCCGATTGGGCGAGGATTCCATTCGACGTTCTTGAGCGGATATCCAGTAGGATTATTAACGAAGTCCATCACGTAAACCGGGTGGCGTATGATATAAGCTCGAAGCCCCCGGCGACAATCGAGTGGGAATAGCGAAATCATCTCGGTCTAATGCTCCATTGATCCATTGTTCAAACGCTGTATAGGTTATAGCAGCTGATATTTGCAGGTCACACTACTACTGCGCACCCTAAATGTGGTACACTATCGCTTAAGTAATTTTCCGATTTCTAGGTGGACTAGCTCCATCCTGGTTTTAAGATTCAACACTGGAGGAAATTCATGAGTGACGATGCAATGCGCCAGATTGAAGAGTTGCGCAAACAAATCGATGATATCGACCGCGAGATAGTCCAGAAACTTAATGCGAGGGCCGAGCTTGCGTTAAAGATCAGGGTATTTAAAGCGCAGAGTAACCTGCCCCTTTACGATCCTGGGCGGGAAGAGAATATTTTCCAGAAGATTACCTCGGCGAACAACGGCCCCCTCTACGATGACGACCTCAGGGGTATTTACGAAACCATTCTGCACACGATGAAAAGCTTGGATTAGGTGAAGGGCATGATTGTAAGTAAACATATGACGATTATCTCCGGGCCTTGTGCGGTTGAAAGCCGTGAGCAGATGATGGAGGTTGCAAAAAAGATTTCCGGGCTCGGCCTCACATATATGCGGGGCGGGGCGTTTAAGCCAAGAACATCCCCGTATAGCTTCCAGGGCCTCGAGGAAGAAGGGCTAAAATATCTTACCGATGCGACCAAGCAATATGGTCTCAAAGCCGTAACCGAAGTCATGGATACCGAGCACGTCGAGCTGGTTCTGCGGTATGTCGATATGATTCAAGTCGGCACGCGCAACATGGCGAACTTTGCGCTTTTAAAGAAAATCGGGGCCTTAACCGCCGAGAGCAAGACACCGGTTATCCTTAAAAGGGGAATGTCGGCCACGGTTGACGAGTGGCTTCTCGCAACAGAGTATATTACGACTGCTGGCAACCCCAACGTTATCCTGTGCGAGCGCGGTATACGCACATTTGAGCCTTCGACCCGCTTTACACTCGACCTGTCCGCTGTGCCGGTAGTCAAAAAGCTCAGCCCGCACCCGATTATCGTGGATATAAGCCACGCGATGGGTCACGCCGACTACATCATCCCCATGAGTCGCGCAGCGGTCGCCGCAGGCGCCGATGGTTTGATGATCGAGGTCCATCCAAATCCCAAAAAAGCTCTTTGTGACGGCGCTCAATCATTAACGCCCGACCAACTCGAGCAGCTTGTCGGTGAAGTAAAGTCGATCGCGGATGTCTTGGGCAAAAAAGTAGACTAACAATTACCGACCGAAACTAGTACTATAAATTAGTATAAGGTAGTATGGTTTGGGCGGCCGGGAGGTTGTTATGAAAAAGGTAATTGCTGCGGCAGCAATCTTTGTTGTCCTCGTCCTGCTCTTGGTAGGTTATTTTGTTTTCGCCCCTTCACGAACAATCAAGGAAAAGACGCCGCCTACTACTGTGTGGTCGTTAAAGCTCGATGGCGAGGTGGCGAAGGATTGGACTGCTTCGGGCATTCGAGCGAGCGCACCAAGAACCAAATCTAAAATTACTGGAGAACAGGCGATACAGGCCGCTAAACGCCTAGGACCTGGCAAAACAAGAGATATAAATGCCTACTATGCAAGAATCACTGGCAATGATGGGCTTGAGGGCGACTACTGGATCATCGCGTTTAAGGGTGTAAATGGAATGGAGGGTCATCCGGTAGCTTATGATGCGCAGATTCCTCCCGATGGAAAACATCGTAAAGCACCGGTTGATGATGGAATCGTCCGTTTTAAGAATCTCTATCGAGTGGTCAGTCCGCAAAATGGTAAGGCGGTTGCCGCATTTGCCCCCGG
>NZ_JBTSLF010000101.1:0-5068 GCF_054640775.1 Candidatus Aquicultor sp.
AATGTGGGTAAGAGCGATTAGCGATTAGCGATTACTTGTCATTCTTATAGGAACGATAGTGACTGAAGAATCTCGGATGCACTCACAGTGATTGCCACTTACCAGCGTCTAGGCGTAGCTAAGCTAGTGTAAGAAGAAGGTTTTATTCTGGATTCTGACTCCTGGCTCCTGGCTTCTGCTCTTCTAGTATTGTACCCTAACTAACGTCAACCCCTTGGCGGGGGCGGTTCTGCCTGCTTTTGTCCTGTCTCTTGCGTCGAGAATCAGGGGAATGCCCTCTGGGGATATAATTCCGAGGCCTGCTTCGATTGCCGTTCCGGCGATAATGCGAACCATGTTATGCAGAAAAGCGTATGCGCGCACGTGAAGCGTTATAAGCCCTTCAAGCGGCTCCCCGAACCAGACGATATCAGATGAGCGCTTGCAGGATATCTCGAGTATCTTTCGAACCGGGTTCTCGACGAGATTTTCCGGCTTGTTCGGCATGGTGTAAAAGGAGGTAAAATCATGCCGGCCCCGCAAGTGCTGCACGGTCGCATCCATAGCCCCGACATCAAGCGGTCGCGCCTCGTGATTGACGAACTTATCCGCAAACACCGAACGGTAGGAGCGGTTGAGGATATAGTAATGGTACTCGCGCCACTGGGGGTCCCTGCGGGCATCGAATGTTTCAGGAACCTCTTCAACACCCTTTGCCGTCATATCACCTGGAAGCAGTGCATTTAACGAGTAAGGAATCCGCATAAGCGGCATGTCCGAGCGCGTAAAAAAGTTCACCACCTGGCCGAATGCATGCACGCCGGCGTCTGTTCGACCTGCGGCATTCACCTCGATCGGCTCGCCGAGAAGCGTACTTAAACACGCTTCAAGCTCACCTTGCAGCGTACGCACCTGCTGCTTGGCTTGTTTCTGCCATCCGCTATAATTCGTTCCATCGTATTCGAGCGTGAGTTTTATATTTCTCATATCTGTTTTAGCATACTCCTTAAAGCCCCGGCATCCTTCCAATACATACCGTCCCCGCAAACAACAGCATTACAACAACAAAGCCGACCCAATCGGCGGGTTTCATCTTCAGCTCGCGCATCCTGGTGCGGCCTTCGCCGCCGCGGTAGGCGCGGGCCTCCATTACTTCGGCGAGATTATCGGCCCTCCTGAAAACGCTGACGAAGAGCGGGACGAGGATCGGTATGAAGCTGCGCGCCCTTACCACCGGGTTTCTCGCATCGAACCTCGCGCATCGCGCCGACTGTGCCTTGATAATCTTATCGGCCTCGGTGGAGAGAATCGGGATAAAGCGCATCGCGATTGTCGTCATCATCGCCAGCTCGTGCGATGGCACACCCACCCTCTTAAGGGGTGAGAGCAAATATTCGAGCGCATCGGTAAGCGCGACCGGCGTGGTGGTAAGCGTTAAAAGAGACGCCCCGATAATCAAAAGAACGACGCGAAGGTCGAGAAATATGCCGGTTTTAAACCCCTGGACGCTTATCTTTAGCGGCCCGATCGATGCCCACGGCTCTCCTCCCGTGAAGAGCTGGACCAATAAGGTAAAAGCCAATATGACGAACAGCGGGCGGATACCTCGCAGCACGAGACCGAAAGGAAGTCTCCCCAGAATCACCAGCAAGCCCAGCAGAACCCCAACGACAGCAAAGCCGGTAAAGTTGCCGATAAGAAACACCGCCAGCGCGTAGGCACCGACCAGCAGAATTTTTATCCTTGGGTCGGCGCTGTGAACGATTGAATCTGATGGATAATACTGGCCGATGGCAAGACCCGGCTTCACAGGCGTAGCCCCTCCTTCAGGGCGGCGCGCACCAGGCTCACGGTCTCCTGAAGACTGACAGCGCCGGTAGCAATGTCGAACCCGCATCCGCTTAGCTTAACCAGCAACTCCGTCGTCGCCGGGATATCGAGGCCGATATCATTAAGGGCGCCCGCCCGAGAAAATACCGTGCGGGGGTCGCCCTCAAGAACGATGCGACCTTCGTCTAAAACGACGACACGGCGTGCGAACTCGGCGACTTCGTCCATGTCGTGAGACACGAAAGCTATCGTCATCCCTTCACGGTTAAGCTCAGTTAAACACTGCATAACCCTGGCCTTTCCCCGGCCGTCGAGACCGCTCGTCGGCTCGTCCAGGACGAGTATGCGCGGCTTCATGGCGAGAACGCCCGCGATTGCAACAAGGCGCTGTTCCCCGCCGCTCAGCTCAAATGGCGACCTGCCCGCAAACCGCTCGCAGCTAAGACCGACCGACTCCAGGGCCTCTTCGGCCCGTTCGGATACTTCGCCACTTGATAGCCCAAGGTTTCGCGGGCCAAAGGACACGTCTTCTATAACCGTCTCTTCAAAAAGCTGGCTCTCCGGGAACTGAAACACCAGGCCGACTTCATGTCTAACCTCATAAGGATGTATACTCACGCCGATCTGTTTTCCTTTGAAGAGCATTTTACCTTCGGAAGGAATTAAGAGCCCGTTAAAATGTTGGATGAGCGTCGATTTACCCGAGCCGGTCGGTCCGATAAAGGCGAGAACCTCTCCCTCTTCGACAGACAGGTTGATGTTTCTTAACGCTTCGCTTGCCAGGGGTGTGCCCGGCATATACGTAAATCCAAGGTCGCTACATTCGATGAGCGCTCTATCGTTATTTAGCATAATGCCTCCACCAGCTCATCCACCGTAAGAATCGTGCCCGGCAGCTTTACGCCAGCCTGGATGAGTTCTTCCGCAATCAACCGCGCCCGCGGAACCCCCACCCCTACTTTCTCAAGCGCACGGATGTTGGAGAAAACTTCGTGCGGCGGACCGTCCTGAACTATGGCGCCCCTTGACAAAACAATGACTCTATCGGCTAAAACAGCCTCGTCCGCAATGTGGGTGATGTGGATAACGGTAATACCGAGGTCTTTGTTGAGTTTCCTGATCGTGGCGATTATCTCGGCGCTTCCCCTGGGGTCGAGCATCGATGTCGCTTCATCAAAAACCAGATACTTTGGATGCATGGCAAGGGCGGCGGCAATGGCGACCCGCTGTTTCTGTCCACCCGAAAGCAGGTGCGGCTCGCGTTTCGCGTAATCGGTCATATCGACCGTCGCAAGCGCCTCGCGAATCCGAGACCGGATCTCATCCGGCTCAACGCCTAAATTCTCGGGGCCGAACGCCACATCATCCTCAACGCTCGTTGCGATGATCTGATTGTCCGGGTTCTGAAAGACAATGCCCACACGCTGGCGCACCTTCCATAGCTCTTCACGATTAGCGGTGGATAAACCATCCACCAGCACTTCCCCTTCGGATGGCAAAAGCAGGCCGTTTATGTGCCTCGCCAGCGTGGATTTCCCCGACCCGTTCGCCCCCAGGACGGCAATAAACTCGCCTTCATTGAAAGTGAGACTAACATTATTAAGCGCCGTTATTCTCTTATCATCCTTACCGTAGCGGTAAGTTACATTTTTAAGTCGAATCATTATAGACCCACACCCAATCGCCTATCGCTCTTCGCAAATCGCTGCTCTTAACAACAAAGGCAAAAGCCTGGACGGGCTTTTGCCTTTTACGATAGCATATTTGAATTTGTGTTTAGCAGTGCCTATCCGGCGTAGTGCTAAACCAGCTCGATCATAGCCATGGGCGCGGCGTCACCTTGACGGGGGCCGAGCTTAAGGATTCTGGTATAGCCGCCGTCGCGCTCTGCATAGCGAGGACCGATGTCGGCAAAGAGCTTATGGACGATCTCGCGATCGCCGAGCACTGCCAGGGCCTGCCTTCTTGCATGCAGATCGCCCTTCTTGCCGAGGGTGATGACTTTCTCGACATACGGCCTTAGCTCTTTGGCTTTTGCCTCCGTGGTTTTAACTCGCTCGTGCACGATAACCTGGCGGGCTAGTCCTTCCAGAATCGCTTTCCTATGGCTGGCACTCGTGCCAATTTTTCTACCTCTTTTTGCGTGCCTCATTCCAGTCTCCTACTAACCTTGTTTAAGTGAAAGACCCAGCTGCTGAAGCTTGTCTTTGACCTCTTCAATTGATTTAGCGCCGAAGTTTCTTATTTTCATAAGATCGCCTTCGCTCTGCTCAACTAGTTGCTGAACAGTATTGACTCCCTCTCGCTTCAAGCAGTTATAGGAACGAACCGAAAGCTCGAGGTCTTCAATCGGTGAGTCAAGGGCTTTACCGCGGTCGTTTGCGTCGGAAACAAACACCGGTGTGGTGGCAAACTCGCTCGCCTGCTCCATGAACAGGCCCATGTGATCGTTGACGATCTTCGCGCCGATGCTGACGGCCTCAAACGGCGTAATGCTACCGTTTGTAGTGACATCAAGAACCAACCTATCAAAGTCGGTTCTCTGCCCGACACGTGCATTTTCTACAGCGTAGGTTACAGTTCTAATCGGGCTGAAGATAGAATCTACCGGGATAACTCCGATGGTGTCGGAAGCCCGCTTGTTACGGTCTGCGGAAACATAGCCGCGACCCTCCTCAACCGTCATTTCCATCTCGAGTTTGCCATCAGCATTGAGTGTGGCAAGGTGTAGCTCGGGATTTATAATCTCCACATCGGCCGGATACTCAATATCCGCCGCTGTAACCTCTTTTGGCCCTTTGACATTAATTCTCATGGTTGCCGGCTCATCGCCATGTAGCCTTAATACGAGGTCCTTCAGGTTAAGGATAATATCCATGACATCTTCCTTGACACCTGGGATCGTGTCGAATTCATGAGCTACACGCTCGATCTTCACCGACGTGACGGCAGCACCCGGTAAAGACGATAGAAGCACCCTTCTCAGGGAGTTTCCTAAGGTGTAACCGAAGCCTCTCTCCAGCGGCTCGACTTTAAACTGAGCCGTATTATCTTTCAGCTCCTCAACGGAGATACCCGGCTTACGGATATCTAACATTAATAAATTCCTCCTTAGCAACCATTACTTAGAATAGAGCTCGACGATCATCTTTTCCTGAACCGGGATATCGATGTCGTCACGTGCGCAATCTGCTTGGTTTAGCGCGCATTCTTACGTAATCGGAGATAGCCTGCGTATCCTGCGTTTTCATATCCGCAA
>NZ_JBTSLF010000101.1:5078-9991 GCF_054640775.1 Candidatus Aquicultor sp.
CATTTGCGCTCAGGTTAGCGAGATCGACTTCGAGCCAGGACGGGATCGCGGCTTTATTGGCTGATTCAGCCGCTTCCTTAATTCGGGCTATGCCCTCGACTGCGGTGATAACATCACCTGGTTTTACGCGGAACGATGGGATATCCACCTTTCTTCCGTTAACCGTAACATGTCCATGACGCACTTCTTGACGCGCCTCGGTACGTGAGGGCGCAAGACCGATGCGATAGATGGTATTGTCTAAACGGCTTTCGAGAATCTGAAGCAAGTTCTCGCCCGTGACGCCTTTTCTCTTGGTGGCCAGTTTGTAATAGTTCGCAAACTGCTTCTCAAGTACGCCATAGATACGCTTTGCTTTTTGCTTCTCGCGTAACTGCATATAGTACTCGGACTCTTTACGGCGTCCGCGACCGTGCTCACCCGGGGGATACGGACGTCTCTCGACCGGGCACTTATCCGTCAAGCACTTATCGCCTTTTAAGAACAGTTTTTGTGTTTCTCTCCTGCATAACTTACATACAGGTCCTGTATATCTCGCCATAGCTTACACTCGTCTCCTTTTCCGTGGACGGCACCCGTTATGCGGTACTGGAGTGACATCAGTGATACCGGCGACTTCCAGGCCATTCGCCTGAAGTGTCCTGATCGCTGTCTCACGTCCCGCCCCCGGGCCTTTAACGTAAACGTCCACCCTCTTCATTCCATGCTCCTGGGCCTTCTTGGCGCATGATTCCGCCGCAACCTGGGCCGCAAATGGAGTGCTCTTGCGGGATCCTTTAAAGCCTGATGTTCCCGCGCTTTCCCACGCTATGGTGTTTCCCTGCTGATCGGTGATCGTGACGATCGTATTATTAAACGTGCTTTTTATATGGGCAGCGCCATGAACGACGTTCTTGCGTTCTCTACGCTTGACTCTGCCTGTAGCTTTCTTCTTAGCCAAACAGCCTTAACCTCCTTCGGTCGTAAACCTTCTAATCTATCTGCATACTATTTTTTGTATGTTCTTTCTCTTACGTTTTATTTCTTGCGTTTTGCACCAACAGCTCTGCGCGGGCCTTTCCTCGTGCGGGCGTTGGTATGGGTGCGCTGACCACGTACTGGCAGTCCTCTACGATGTCTTAAGCCGCGGTAACATCCAATCTCCATGAGACGTTTGATGTTCTGAGACACCTCTCTGCGCAGATCGCCTTCAACCTTAAGGTTTTTGTCGATGTAGTCCCTGAGCTTGATGACCTCTTCCTCGGTCAGGTTGCGAACCCGTGTGTCAGGATTAACTCCTGTGCCACTAAGTATTGCCTGTGACTTCGAAAGACCTATACCAAAGATATAGGTTAAACCGATCTCTACCCTTTTATCCCTGGGTAAGTCAACTCCGGATATACGTGCCAAATTCTCTTCCTCCTAAACTAACCAAATATATTCAAGCTTTGCCTTCTAGCGCAAAGCATCATTTACGCCAAGAATCCAGAAGTCAAATTTCAGGTCTCAGAACAAACCGTACGGTGCCGGCTGCTGTGCGTTACGTTCGTTCTGAACTCTGGCTACTGGCTTCTGACTCTAGATACTTAGCCCTGACGCTGCTTGTGGCGCGGATTCTCGCAAATAACAAGGACTTTTCCGTGCCTCTTGATGATTTTGCATTTTTCACAAATTCGCTTTACTGATGGTCTAACTTTCATTGTCCCTCTCCAACCTCTTGTATTTCCTAAAGAATATACGCTTTTCTTAGTTTTTAATTCGCAATTTACTTAAATCTATATACGATGCGGCCCCTGGTCAGGTCGTAAGGCGACAGCTCCACGACAACCCGGTCACCCGGCAGAATGCGGATGTAATGCATGCGCATCTTGCCCGAAATATGGGCTAAAACCTTATGCCCGTTGTCCAGTTCAACCCTGAACATCGCGTTCGGCAAAGGCTCTATTACCGTACCTTCAACTTCTATGGCTTCTTCTTTTTTAGGCACCTATATCCTCCACTTGGGTACGCCCACGTTGTCTCATTAATTTAAATAGCTCTGTTGCGCTCTCAATATAACAGAAAGTCCTTTAGAAAACGTAAAATCGCATGCGTTTTCTGCACAAAACCATATTATAACAAAATTTGTATTGAGCGTCTATAAAACCGTCAATATGTCGGGTCCTTGTTCGGTAACCGCCACCGTGTGCTCGAAATGCGCCGAGAGACTTCTGTCCTCGGTGACGACGGTCCAGTTGTCCGCAAGGATATCGACCTTGAACCCGCCGATGTTGACCATCGGCTCTATCGCAAACACCATACCGGCTTTGATTTTCGGTCCCCTTCTCGGAAGACCGAAGTTTGGGATTTGCGGGTCTTCATGCATAGCCCGCCCTATGCCATGTCCAACAAACTCCTTGACCACGGAATAACCGGCTGCCTCAACCGTGGATTGGATCGCATAGGATATATCATAAAGATAATTATCCTCAACACACTGCTCTATCCCCTTCTGCAGAGACAGTTTCGTCACGTCCATCAAGCGCTGGGCTTCCTCGGAGATCGTGCCGACCGGAAAGGTAGCGGCGGCGTCACCGTAAAAACCATCAAGCTCAACACCAACGTCGACGCTGAAGATGTCTCCCTCGATAAGTTCCCTTGGCCCAGGAATCCCGTGAACGACTATCTCGTTCGGTGAAGCGCAAATCGTGGCCGGGTATCCTTTATATCCTTTAAACGCGGGCCTGCCGCCGGACTTGCGGATGAACTTCTCCGCCATGGCATCCAGCTCGGCCGTTGTTATGCCGGGTCGTATCTCGTTTTCAATGAGCTTTAGAGTTTGAGCTACTATGCGCCCGGCACGACGCATAGTAGCTATTTCACTCTTACTTTTACGAATAATCATACCCTCGCCTCAAAGGAAAGAGTCATCTTATACATTTGCCTTGAGCGCGTTGCTGATATCGCCGAATACGTCTTCCATACCTCTGGTCCCGTCGATGTCGACGAGGACGCCTTTCTTGGTATAGTACTCGATCAGCGGCGATGTCTGACCGTGATAGACATCGAGGCGGTTCTTTACGGTCTCGATGGTATCGTCAGCCCTCTGATACAGCTCGCCACTGCAATTATCGCATACGCCCTCCGCCTTCGGCGGATTAAACATGACATGGTACGGCTTTTGGCACGACTTGCAGATACGCCTGCCGGTCAGCCTGTTAAGAAGCTCCTCGTCTGGAACAACAATATTAACAACCGCATCGATGTTCTTACCCAACGAGCTAAGTACTTTATCAAGCTCATCGGCCTGATTAACGGTACGCGGGAAGCCGTCCAAAAGGAATCCTTTTTCCTCAACGTCCTTCTCGGCAATACGGTCACGCACGATTCCGATTACAACCTCATCCGGTACAAGTGCGCCTGCTGTCATGAACTCCTGAGCCTTAAGACCCATCTCTGTGCCGTTCTTCACGGCCGCTCTTAACATATCCCCCGTTGAGATATGAATGAGTCCGTACTCGTTTACGATTCTCTCTGCCTGTGTACCTTTTCCTGCGCCGGGAGGCCCTAGCAAAATTACGTTCATTCCTGCTCCTTTCTCTTAAGAAGCCCCTCAATTGATAAATTATTTCAAGAATCCCTCATAGTGTCTCATGAGGAGTTGCGACTCGATTTGTCTCATCGTTTCAAGCGCTACACCGACCATAATCAGGAGCGATGTTCCTCCAAAGTTTCCGCCCTGGAAGAACGGTATTCCGATTACCCTACCGAGAATGGCAGGAACAACGGCGATAGCCGCAAGGAAGAAAGCGCCGGGTAATGTAATCCTGGTCAGGACCCTGTCCAGGTAACCGGCCGTCGGTTTGCCTGGACGAACGCCCGGGATAAAACCGCCGTATTTTTTCATGTTATCCGATATATCGATCGGATTAAAGATAATCGCCGTATAAAAGTACGTAAAGAATACAACCAGCACGCCATAGAGCGTTAGATAAAGAGCGCCGCTGGGATCAAGCAAAGCGTTTATCGTCCTGGAGATCCCGCCCGGGAAGAACTGTAACATCGTCGCCGGGAATATCAGCACCGATGACGCGAAGATAATCGGGATAACTCCCGCCGAGTTTACCTTGAGCGGAATATATGTGTTCGAACCCCCATAGACCTTACGGCCAACCACGCGCTTCGCGTATTGGACCGGTATTCTTCTTTGGGCTTTTTCAACAAAGATAATGGAAACAATCATTGCTATCAGGATTATGATAAGGACGATCAAGATAGGAATACCTTCGGTCCTTCCCGTTGCAAGAACAGCCTCCGGGAATCGCGATATGATGCTTGCAAAGATCAAGATCGACATACCGTTGCCGATACCTCGCTGAGTAATAAGCTCACCCAGCCACATAATAAGCGCGGTGCCTGTCACCAATGTCAGAACGATGAGCACATCGATTCCCAATGTGAACTTTACATTAGCGCCGAGGCCGATAAGTTGTCTTTGGAAGAAGGCCGTCAAGCCGATCGACTCGATGAGGCCCAGTGCTAAGGTCAAATACCGGGTCCATTGCGTGATTTTACGCTGGCCGGTTTCCCCTTCTCTTGCCCATTCGCCGAGTTTCGGGATAACAATGGTCAAGAGCTGTAAGATGATCGAGGCCGTGATATACGGCATGATTCCCAACGCAAACACGGCAAAGTTAGATAATGCGCCACCGGCAAATAGGTCTACGAAACCTAGAAGTGGTGTTTGCTCGAAAAGAGTTTTAAGTGCTTTTACATCGACGCCCGGAACCGGCACGTGGGCACCAAATCGATATACAGCGATCATTGCGAGTGTGAATAGTATGCGTCGCTTCAAATCTGGTACTTTAAATGCATTTCCAATTGCTTCTATCATTTAAGACTCTCTACCTTTCCGCCTGCAGCCTCAATTTTTCTAACCGCAGAGCCGCTAAACT
>NZ_JBTSLF010000102.1:0-9828 GCF_054640775.1 Candidatus Aquicultor sp.
ACCATAGCCTTAACGGCACTAAAAGTATTGAAGTAGGGAGCATCGTGGCAAGAACGAGCAAGAAGACGACAAACAACCAACCCGAGCATATCGAGGAGGTCTACGGTATCGCCATGATAACCGTCGGCGCCCTCGTGATGGTAAGCCTCTTTTCGCATTCATCCGGCATCGCGGGAAAAATGATCGAGCAAACCCTCAAATGGCTCTTTGGTATAGCACGCTACGCCATGCCGTTCGGCATGATAGGGGCCGGGTTCGGTCTTATCATGCGCAAGGTCGACCTCAAATCCGAGATGATCGCCATAGGCGGTGCGCTGGCATTTTTGAGTTCGCTTGCACTCATCCACCTGCGCGTCCCATTCGCCCAGCAATTCGCACAACAGAGTCTCTTTGAATACGGCGGGATATTCGGCGCCTCCATCTCATACGTCGTGCGGTTCTTATTTGCAGATATCGGCTCATATATAATCTTCGGAGCGGGCCTGCTTGCCGGTATCGTTATGGTCACCGAGTTCTCGATCGGCGCATTGCTTAACAATGCTGCCGAAAAGGGCCAGCAGGTCGGCAAAAAACTCGACGGCCAAATCCGGTCAAAGAAGGATAAACTACCTAAGATCAGCAAGGTCAAGGAACAGCGAACGGAGATCGAGACTCCCGTCATGATAGAGCCGGAGCCAAAACATCACGAGCCGATTCAACCGGTCGTTATGGACAACTCGATGTTGAGTAAGCCGACCACGCAACTGAAGATAGATATGGATAAGGCGCTGGAAGGCGCGACCTCCTATCTTTTACCGTCTCCAGACCTGCTCAAGCGGACATCCGGCGGTGGCCTGAAGGCCAACAAAGGCGTCAAGGAGAACAGCCAGGCGTTGGAGCGCGTCTTAAGCGATTTCGATGTCGATGCACAGGTAACGAAAGTTATAAAAGGCCCGACGGTCACCCGGTACGAACTGCAACTTGCATCCGGCGTTAAGGTGAACAGCGTTTTAAACTTGTCGGATGATATAGCACTTGCGCTTGCAACGGCGGATGTTCGTATCCAGGCGCCCATCCCGGGCAAATCCGCCATCGGTATCGAGGTGCCGAACCAGTACCGCGAGATGGTAACGCTCGGCGACATCCTCAATACACAGCAGTTTCAAGATCACAAAGCAATACTTACCATCGGTATCGGCAAGGATATCTCGGGCCAGCCGATTTTAGCTAATATTGGCGACATGCCGCACCTTCTAATCGCCGGGGCCACCGGCTCCGGAAAAAGCGTGGCCGTGAACACCATTCTCATGTCTATCATGGCCCGTGCAAAACCCGAACAGGTCAAGATGATCCTCGTCGACCCGAAACGTGTTGAGCTTAACCTCTACGCCGACATACCGCATCTCATAACGCCCGTCGTCACCAACCCGAAGCAGGCGGCAACTGCATTGACCTGGGCGGTGGGTGAGATGGAAGACAGGTTCCAGGTATTATCTGAGGTCGGTGCACGAAACATCGACCAATACAACGCGATCATCGCGAAGCAAAAAGACAACAATGTCCCGCCGATGCCCTATATGCTCGTAGTCATTGACGAGTTGGCGGATTTGATGATGGTTGCCGCGAGCGAGGTAGAGGACGCAATCGTTAGAATCGCCCAGCTCGCGCGTGCTGTCGGAATTCACCTCATCATCGCGACCCAGCGACCGTCGACCGATATCATCACGGGTCTTATTAAGGCCAACATTACGCACCGTATCGCGTTTGCCGTTTCGTCCCAGATCGACTCAAGGGTCATCCTCGACACGCCGGGGGCGGAAAAGCTCGTGGGCAAAGGCGACATGCTCTATTCGACGCCGTCGGTATCGAAACCGGTTCGCATCCAGGGCGCCTTCGTGACAGAGCAGGAGATCGAGCTGGTCACGACCTACTGCAAGAAACAAGCAAAGCCCGAGTACCGGCAGGAGATCTTGGCCGACAAACGTTCGCAGTATGGTTTTGACTATGACGACCCCATGCTGGACGACGCGATCAAAATAGTTGTTAACGCAGGTCAAGCCTCAGTATCAATGCTTCAGCGTAGGCTTCGCCTTGGGTATTCAAGGGCAGCGCGTCTCATCGACATGATGGAGGCAAAAGGAATCGTCGGCTCATACGAGGGAAGCAAACCGCGTTCGGTAATGCTATCGCCGGAGGAGCTTGACGAGCTGATGGAGAAAAAAGAGCATTAACGGCAGGACGCTAATTAAAAAAACAAGCCGCAACGTTCAAAAATTTAAAGTTTTGTGTTAAGTTATGAAGCATAGTTTAGCATTGAACGTTGGATTGGGGCTTGCTTTGGGGGTCATTAATGAATACAGAGCCAATTGGACAAGTGCTATCGGAAGCCCGTATAAAGCTCGGCAAGAGCATTAAAGAAGTAGAGTTCGACACAAAAATAAGAGCAAAATATGTTGAAGCCCTGGAGCAGGATTATTTTGACTACCTCCCAGGAAACATCTACACGCAAGGATTCATTAAGACCTATGCCACTTACCTGGGAATCGATCCTGAACCTCTTGTGCAACAATACAAAAGCTTGCACGAGCAGAAAAGTACAGATGATTTAGGGCACGTATCGGCGAATATGAGGCTCAGAGTAAAGAAAAGGCCGCCTTGGATGATCGCCGCGGTCGTCGTGGGCGCAATCGGTGTTTTATTTATCTCATTGATCGCATGGGGCGCATGGGTACAGCATGCGGCCAACGATCCAAAAGTCGTGGTCCAGGATGTTAAAACGCGAAAACCTGTCGACACCGTCGTCGCAGCTGCAACGACAAGCACTACTGCGAAAAAAAGCCGCGGTAACGATAAAACCGTGTCATCCGGCTCCAACAGCAGTAGCTCAACTACCGACACGGAGCTAAAAACCAATATTGTCGTAAAGCTGACCGGCATCAACAGTGAGGGTTCATGGGCCAAGGTCACGGTCGATGGCGAAAAGAAGTATGAGGGCGTCATCAATGACGGAGTAACCAAGCAATTCAAGGGCGGTGAATCGATTCGGGTTCGCATTGGGAACATAAGCGGGCTTGAAGTCATGGTCAACGGGAAGCGCCAGTCAAAGAATAAGTTAAAGACCACCAACGGTATCTTTGATAAAACATATAAGGCTGGAAGCAAACCCGCGGATTAACCGGATGGTATACCCGCCGGCACGACCGAAACTTATATAAAAGATCGACTGGAGAGAATAGAATATGGCAAAAGATAGTTCATTCGATATAGTCTCAGAGGTAAATCTACAAGAGATCGATAACGCCGTTAACCAGGCGAATAAAGAGATTTCAACCAGGTACGACTTTAAAAACAGCAAGAGCCAGGTCTCCTGGAATAAAGACGAGAACGAGATCGTCATCGATGCGGATGACGACTATAAATTGCGCAGCGTTCAGGATGTCTTGCACACCAAGCTAATACGCCGTGGTATCGATCTTAAAACCCTGCAATACAAAAAGCCCGAGCCCGCGTCCGGTGGCACCGTCAGGCAAACGGCGGCCATCCAACAAGGCGTCGACACCGAAAAAGCCCGCGAGATCAATAAGTTTATCAAAAATTCCAAATTAAAAGTTCAGGTTGCAATCGAGGGGACAAAACTGCGTGTCAGCGCCAAGAGCAAGGATGACCTTCAAGCAGCAATTCAGCTGGTAAAGGACCATGACTTCGGGCTCCCGCTACAGTTTACTAACTACCGATAACCGTTGTGCATGGCAGATTCGACGCTATGTCCACGCTGCTCGATTTGATGCGAACGGTATAGTGCTGGCTTTAAGTGGATTTTTCGCGTATACTTATGAAAGCCGCATTTATTACCTGCTAAGATGTCCTTTGTCTTTTGAAATCCCTAGGACCTTTCGGATTTAACTGCGTCTAAAAACTAAGTTGTGCGACACACAGATATCTAATAAGTACAATAAGATATTACTATTAGATAACAGAGACGCACGTTAAGGAGTAGTATATGTCGTTTAAACGTTTAGGGCTGGAATCGCCCCTGGTTAATGGGGTAGAGGTGATGGGATATATCGAGCCCACACCTATCCAGCGAAAAGCTATCCCGCAGGCATTGGCCGGCAGGGATATCATTGGTTGCGCTCAGACAGGCACCGGCAAAACCGCCGCATTTGTCCTTCCAACACTTCAAAGGATCAGTGACAAGAAGGGGATTAAGGCGCTTATCGTAACGCCGACCCGCGAACTTGCAATCCAAATCGAAGAGGTAGCGACCGCCTGTACCCTTCAAACCAACCATAAAATAGCCGCCGTTTACGGTGGCGTACCGTACGCACCGCAAGGGCGCAAAGTAAAGCGCGGTGTAGATATGCTTGTAGCAACGCCGGGTCGATTGCTCGATATGATGCGACGCGGCGACATCAGCCTCTCGGATGTTGAGGTATTTGTCCTCGACGAGGCAGACCGCATGCTTGACATGGGATTTTGGCCAGATGTGAAGCGCATCATAGGTGCTCTTCCTAAAAAGCGCCAAAACCTATTGTTCTCGGCGACAATGTCGCCAAAAGTGCTTGATGTCGTGGGTGACACGCTTGATAGGCCCGTCTCAATCGAGGTAGGGCCGCGCGCAACACCTGTGGAGGCGATCGACCAGATTGTCTATCCGGTGAACGCGATGCAAAAAGCTGATTTACTCGTCGAGATCATAAAACAGCAAAAGTTAAAAAGAGTGCTCGTGTTTACAAGAACAAAGCGCAAAGCCGATTTCTTGTTCCGGGTGCTATCACGTCGAAACGTCGGGGTAGCGACAATGCACTCCGACCGCAGTCAATCGCAAAGGCAAGCCGCGTTGGATGGTTTCAAGACGGGTCGCTATAATGTGCTCGTCGCAACCGACATCGTGGCGCGCGGGATCGATGTTGAGGGCATATCGCATGTCGTAAACTTCGACATCCCGTCAAACCCCGAGGACTACGTGCATCGCATCGGGCGAACCGCCCGCGCAAGCGCGCGTGGAACGGCTGTTAGTTTCCTATCAGCAGAAGAGGTTGGGAATTTGCGTGATATTGAGGCCTTAATTGGGAAAACACTCAAACATAAAGATCTTTCGGGATTTGAATATATGGCGCGTTACACGCCAAGCCCAACTCGCACAGCCCAAGTGGCAACGAGACTGGTTTACGACGGCGGAGCTAGACGTAGCACGAAGCGCCGGACCAAACGCCGTTAGTATAGTTCCGGCGCTGCCGGGGAAAGGAGCCTTAAATGGCAACAAAACTTTATGTAGGCAATCTCGCCTACACCACGACTGAGGACGAACTCAGGGAAAAATTTTCCCAATTTGGAGAGGTGGAATCAGTCAACGTTATTATGGACCGGGATACCGGTAGGAGCAAAGGTTTCGGCTTTGTCGAGATGGGAACTGAAGACGCAGCCAAAGCCGCTATCGAAGCGATGAACGGTCAAGAAATCGACGGAAGAACAATTAAGGTAAGCGAATCGAAACCACAAGAGCGTCGTCCAGGTGGCGGCGGAGGCCGTGGTGGCGGTCGCGGTGGATTTGGCGGCGGTGGCGGAGGCCGTGGCGGATTTGGCGGCGGTGGCGGCGGAGGCCGTGGCCGTTATTAAATCGTAATCGATCTCTCTACCAAGAGTCGATTCAAGCTTTACCCTATTTAATAATTAACAAAAAGAGCCTTTAAAAGGCTCTTTTTGTCTTCTTGTTATCTAAGAGCCCTGATAACCGTAGATTAATTTCTATTCTTCATCTCGAGTGTGGCGCCACACTCGAGATGCCTGTATAATGCTATTCTTAAGAACTCTGTTAGGAGGAAATCGCATTTTGCCAGAAAGAGCCGCAGTTATCACCCTGGGTTGCGCAAAAAACTCAGTGGACAGCGAGCACATAAAAGGTTCCCTCGTTAATAGCGGATTATCCTTAACAGAAGATCCTGAAAACGCAGACTATATTATCATTAATACCTGCGGTTTTATTGAAGCCGCAAAACAAGAATCCATAAATACCATCCTCGAGTTGATCGAGTTGAACAACGGCTCGAAAAAGAGAAAAATCATCGTGACCGGCTGCCTTGCCCAGCGATACTATAGTGAGCTTTCCAAAGAGATCCCCGAAATCGATCTAATCGTCGATATATCCAGAGAATATGAGATAGCGGATATACTCAAGAACGGTTCGATCACCGGCAATGGAACAGTTACCGGCAACAGCCCCGCTTCACCGGTACGTGATTTTTCCACGTATCCCCAACGGATTCTCTCAGAGCTGCCGTATGCGTATCTGCAGATAGCGGATGGCTGCAATAACAGGTGCTCGTACTGCGCGATTCCGTTCATAAGAGGCACTTATAAGAGCAAGCCTATCGAGCAGGTCATCGAAGAGGCGCGCTGGCTCGACGACAGCGGAATAAAAGAAATCAACCTTATCGCGCAGGATACCGGCAACTACGGCTATGATCTGTACGAGCGAAAGAGCCTCACCGACCTGCTCAAAGCCCTCACCGGCTTTACTAATGTGGAGTGGATAAGGCTTCTGTACTTACAGCCTTACAACATAAACGATGAACTCATCGAGGCAATCAACGGCAACAGTCTTATCCTGCCGTATATCGATATTCCTTTCCAGCACGCTAGCCCCAGGATTCTACGCGCCATGAACCGCCACGGCGCGGGTTCAGATTACCTGGGACAAATCGCATGGCTTCGCCGGATGGTTCCCGGCGTGGTGCTGCGCACTTCGATTATTGTCGGCTTCCCCGGTGAAACGAACGCGGAATTCGAGGAGTTGATCGACTTCGTCAAGAAAGCCGAATTCGATTACCTCGGTGTCTTCGAATACTCTCCTGAAGAGGGAACAAAAGCCGCCGAACTCAAAGGTATGGTTCCCGAAGAGACCGTAAAAGAAAGGTATCATGAGTTAACCGCTTTGCAGGATTCGCTGAGCCAAAGGCGAAGTGAGGAGAGAGTCGGAAAAGTCCACGATGCGCTCATTGAAAGCATCGTGGATTCCGAAGAAGGTCTATTTGAGGCGAGAGCTTGGTGGCAAGCCCCGGAGGTGGATGGATTTACCTATGTCGCCGGCTCCTCACAACCAGGCCAAATCATAAAAGCATACATCGACGAGTTTGACGGATGTGATTTTCACGGAAGGATACTAAGTGGGCCTGGCAAATAAACTAACCATTTCCCGAATACTGCTCGTACCTATTTTTATGGCATTTCTGCTTTCAGCGCCCCAGCCCGCAGGCTCCTACATCGCGGCAGCGATATTCACATTTGCCGCCATTACCGATACGGTCGACGGCTACATCGCGAGAGCGCAGAAACAAGTAACCGTCTTCGGCCAGCTCATGGACCCCCTCGCCGATAAATTACTAGTATCCGCTGCGCTGATCTCTCTCGTCCAGCTCTATAAACTTTCCGCATGGGTTGCCGTAATAATTATAGCCAGGGAGTTTGCCGTAACGGGCCTACGATTGGTGGCCCTGGCAGAGAATAAGGTAATCCCTGCAAGTAAATGGGGAAAGATAAAAACTATTTCCCAAATAGTTGCTATAATTGTAATCATCTTGAATATCCCTGTCGGAATATTTGGAATATCCCTAGGGTGGCTGCTGATGTTCGTAGCCGTAGTCCTGACGATCCTTTCGGGAATCGACTACTTCATTAAATCTCGGGCTACTATATCCCAGCCGTCCGAGGAACGAGGTAAATAAGATGCAATACCACATTATAACGGTCGGCTCAGAGTTAACGCTCGGCCTATCGGTAAACACAAACGCCGCATTCATAGCAAAGAGGCTCGGCCGTGAAGGCTTTACCTGCAACTGCCAGGTAAGCGTGCCTGATAACCTGCATTTAATAGCAAAGGCCATCCGCGAGTCGCTGGTAGACGCGCATGGGGTCATAGTGACCGGCGGATTAGGCCCAACGGCAGACGATATCACCCGTGAGGCCATATGTGAGGCCGTAGACTGCGAGCTCGAGTACCAACCGCATCTCGCAGAGGTAATAAAGGAACGGTTCGGAACGCGGAATCACCCCTTACCTGAGATGACATTCCGGCAGGCGTACCTTCCGTCAGGCGCTGCGGCAATCGAGCCGACTATCGGCAGCGCCCCCGGGATCCTGCTGGAGAAAGGCGGTAAGTACATCATATCGCTGCCCGGAGTTCCCCGAGAGATGGAAGCCATGATAGAGAACGACGTCATCCCGTGGCTAACGTCAAAATTCAGCGATAATGAGTATTATAAACTGCGAGTTTTGCGCACAACGGCCAGAAGTGAGGCATCACTTCAGGAACGTGTCGAGGACCTGATGACCGCTTCACCCGATATCAGCGTCGGTATCATCGCTTCACCGGGCGAGATTCAGCTGCAGCTGCTGGCTAAAGGAACAGATGAGAACGCTGTCTCAGAGGCGCTCAACCAGGCCGAAGCCACATTTATAGAACGTCTCGGCACTATCGTCTTCGGCTTTGACGATCAGACGCTAGAAGAGGTCGTAGGCGATCTCCTTAAGAAACACGGCCTTAAACTGGCCCTGGCCGAATCATGTACCGGTGGTTTGACCTCGAAAAAAGTAACGGACATCCCCGGAAGTTCCGAATATTTCCTGGGGGGTATTATCTCGTATAGTAACAACACAAAGGAGTCTCTTCTGAACGTGCCAAATCAAACACTCCTTAAGCACGGAGCCGTAAGCGCCGCGACCGCTCTCGCTATGGCTGAAGGCGCTCGCGAGAAGCTAGGGGCCGATATCGGCCTCGGTATAACGGGAATAGCCGGACCAAGCGGGGGAACGACCGACAAACCCGTCGGGCTGATATATATCGGGTTATCTCACGAGACCACAAGCTACACCAACAAGTTCGTCTTCTTTGGTTCGCGAGATATTGTCCGGCTCAAGAGCGCCAACGCGGCGCTTGATATGCTTCGCTACTTCATACTCGACAATTTCGAACAACGGGCGGGTGATAGGTCGTAATGCTACGCCTCTTCATAGGCATAGAGCTACCTTTACAAATCAAACATATGCTTAACGATATTTCGTTGACCCTCAAAAACCAGCTCGACAGCACCGCACGCTGGGTCGCAAAGGACAACATCCACCTCACGCTTAAATTTCTGGGCGACACATCTCAAGATAAGCTCGATGAGATCGAGTCGGCTATAGGGGACGCCATACAGGAATTCCGAAAGTTCTATTTCACCCTCGGGGAGATGGGGGCGTTCCCAAGCGCCAGGAAAGCGCGTGTAATCTGGGTGGGTGTCCATCACGGCGCTCCAGAACTCATCGAACTCGGTAAGGCGATAGAAAAGGCCCTAGAGCCCCTCGGCTACAAGCGCGAGTCTAAAGAGTTTAAACCCCATATCACACTTGCCAGGCTGAAATTTCCTCAACCTGTCGGTGATGCCTTATCACGCATACCGCCCGAAACATTCCCCGGCCGCGTGATAAATGTAGATGGGATAACGATATTCCAAAGTCACTTGAAGCCGACCGGCTCTGAATATACCATGTTGCGCTACGTAAATCTTAACCCGTAAGAAATACTTGCCACGGCATCGCTAGTATGGTAAGTATTATATGTATTTGTGCTTCTGCATCGTGGCACATACGGTATAAAGGATGAAATTGCGCCCGTAAGCTGCTGCTTGACAGCGAACGTTTGTTCGAATATCATTAATAAGAAGCTTTCTATACATGTTCGGCACATAGTCGACGCATGGTCGGTTAAACTAATACACAGGAGTAGATATGGACCGGGATAAAGTAATTGAACTAACTAAAGAACAAATAGAAAGAAAGTACGGCAAAGGCGCGATCATGAATCTCGGC
>NZ_JBTSLF010000103.1:0-9635 GCF_054640775.1 Candidatus Aquicultor sp.
GCGAAGGCCGCCCATGGATTAGCCGACGATGCGCTCTCGACAACGCTGTTGGCGGCCCGAAGCACCATCGTTATGGTCCCCGCTATGAACAACTACATGTGGGATAATAAAGCGACCCAGCATAATTTGGAAATCCTAAGAAGCCGTGACGTCAAGGTGATGCAGCCCGACGTAGGCCGGCTGGCGTGCGGCGAAGGCAATGCAGTCGGACGATTCCCGGACACACTTTCGATCGTAAGCTACCTGGAAGATATCCTGCGCACATCCCACGACCTGGCCGGAAAGAGCATTATGATCACCGCCGGCGGTACACGCGAGCCCATAGACCCCGTTCGCTTCATCGGAAACCACTCATCGGGCAAAATGGGGTATGCGATAGCGCAGGCAGCCCGCGCCCGTGGCGCTGAAGTCATCCTCGTTTCCGGGCCGACGTGCCTAAACCCCCCGCTTGGGGTGCACACCATACAAGTGGCAACAGCGCAGCAGATGCATGACGCAGTGATGGAGCATCTGCAGAAAGTAGACGCGATCGTCATGACGGCTGCAGTTGCCGACTTCAGGCCATCGTCATCCAGTATCGAGAAGATAAAGAAAGAGCGGATGCCGAAGAGCATCGAGCTTGAGCTTAACCCGGATATCCTGCAGGCGGTCTCCAAGAACAGGGGGAACAAGCTGGTAGTCGGCTTTGCCGCCGAGTCGGAGAAGATCATCGAGAATGCAACAAAAAAGATCGAGAAAAAAGCCCTCGACCTCATCGTAGCGAACGATATAGCGAGTCCCGGCGTTGGGTTTGGCAGTGATCTTAACCTGGCTGTTCTTATAACTAAAAAAGGCCCGGTAGGGGGCCTTGAGACTTATAAGAAAACCGAGTTAGCCGAGAAAATCCTTGATTGGATGGTCGATTATATCGCCGCATCCTCGATTTCATCGTAAGCGCAGACACAATTCCTTCCCGAACCTTTCGCCAGATAAAGGGCTATATCCGCTTTATCGATGAGCCCAAGCGGGTCAAGTGAGTCATCCGGGAAGCTTGCAACGCCGATGCTTACGGTAATGCCGCCGAGCGGCTGTGTGTACGCATCGGGGAACTCCGTGCTCTCTATCGTGTGCCTGATTCGTTCGGCAAAATCAAACGCGTTTTGCTTGTTCGTTTTAGGGCAGACAATCGTAAACTCTTCGCCCCCGTATCTCGCGACAATATCGTGCGACCTGCTTATTGATTTTAAGAGACCGGCAAGCTGTTTTAAAACCGCGCTCCCTTGCACATGGCCGTGCGTATCGTTGTACTGCTTAAAGTGATCGATATCGATGATTATGAACGAGAGGGGCTCCTGATAACGCTTTGCCCTACTGAACTCGGTTAAGAGCTGTTGCACGAGATATCGGTGGTTGTAGAGCTGCGTGAGGTCGTCGGTGATCGAGAGCAGTCTTGTTTCCTCAAGAAGCTCCGCTTTCTCGATCGCCATGGCCGCATATGTCGACAGCAGCGAGAGGATAGAGATGTCGTGCTCGGTAAAGTCCCTTGGTTTGAAGTCGTCGACATAGATGATTCCGACTACCTTTTCATCCAGTGTCAGCGCACAGGCGATAAGCGATTTTACTCCCTCGCTCACTAACTCTGGGTTATGGAACTCCGGGTGGTTATCCATATTGGAGATAGTCACCGGGCCCTCGTGGTTCAGGATATAGTTAGTAAGGCCGTTTTCTCTCGGTTTCCAGCTTTGCTGGATTGCAATGCCGCTTCTAAAGCCGGTCGAGGCCGAAAAATACATCTCGTCCAGCTCCTCGTCGTAGATCGCAAGACTGCTGGCCGGTGCGTTGGTGAGCACCGTTGCTTGCTCGATGATCTTTTGAGAGACTTCGGCGAGGTCTTTAGCGGAAGAGAGGCTGGTACCGATCTCGTAAAGAGACCAGTGCTCTCGGGTCAGCTTATCAATAAGGTCGTAAGTGCTCCTGCTTTCAGATTGAAGAAGACGACAGAGTAACTGCGCGGTCGAGTGGTCGATACTATCGATACCCGCGGGTTTATGGTCGCAGCTCTGCGCGCCCGGACCGTCCGGCTCGGAGAGATCGACGATCAAATCAATTTTAGTTTTCTCTAGGAGTTCACTGCAATCGCGTACAATCGGGATGTTGAATGCTGCTGCAAGTTCGATGGATTCTTCGTCGTATGATTCGATTATGATGCCGAGTATGTTGATGGATATTGCTTCTGCCAGCGTTTGCAGTGTAGAAGTCTCGCTTCTACCTCCGCCAATGATAATAATATTCACGTAATAGTAACCACCTGATTTGGTTGATATCGACAGCATCGGAGGGTAACTTTAATTGTTCGGAAGCACCGGCTAGTGCTTGACGCCAGGGGATTTTATCTGCTAATCTGCTTATAGAAATGCGTTTTAGTACGCACCTTGACAACCGCCGGCAGGCGGCACACATATCGGCTCTTATCCAGAGAGGTGGAGGGACTGGCCCTGTGAAGCCTCGGCAACCTGGAACCGGGTTCGTAAGCGTAATCCGTTTCTAAGGTGCTAACTCCTGCAGACTGGGAAGGCATTGCCTTTCCGCAAAAAGGTTTCTGAAAGATGAGAGAAGGTTTATAAAGTTAATAATGTAAACCCTCGTGCTCTTTCAAGCCGAGGGTTTTTTTGTTAAATAAAAGGGGGTAGTAAGTTGTCTAAGAGGTATTTAGTAACATCGGAATCGGTGACGGAGGGACATCCGGATAAAATCGCGGATCAGATATCCGACGGCATCCTCGATGCCATCTATAAGGACGACCCGATGGCGCGAGTTGCTGTTGAGACGCTGGTAACGACGGGGTTGGTTGTCGTCGCCGGAGAGGTCACGACGAGCACATATGTGGATATTCCGAGCGTGGTAAGGTCGACCATCCGCGATGTCGGTTATACGAGGGCGAAGTTTGGCTTTGACTGTGACACCTGCGGCATTATGACGAGCATCGACCCGCAATCACCCGATATCGCCCAGGGCGTCGACAATGCCTATGAGAACCGCGTTGTAGGTGCCGATGAGGATTTGGATAAGCAGGGTGCCGGCGATCAGGGCATGATGTTTGGATATGCCTGCAATGAGACACCCGAGTTAATGCCGATGCCGATTCTCCTCGCACATAAGCTTGCCTATAAGCTGTCGGAGGTCTGGAAAAACGGCCAGCTGCCATACCTGCGCCCTGATGGCAAAACCCAGGTGACGATAGCATATGAAGACGGCAGACCCGTTGAGGTGGATACTATCATCATCTCGACACAGCATGCCCCGGGTATCGATATAGAAGGGGAACTCAGACCCGCGCTCATCGAGAAAGTCATCGAACCGACCGTGCCGGCCGGGTTGATCGACTACGACAAGGTCAAAATCCTGGTTAACCCAACCGGAAAATTTGAGATAGGCGGTCCGCAGGGCGATACAGGGCTTACCGGCCGCAAGATCATCGTCGATACCTATGGCGGTCTCGGTCGCCATGGCGGCGGCGCGTTTTCCGGAAAAGACCCGACAAAGGTCGATCGCTCAGCGGCGTATGCTGCCAGGTACGTCGCAAAGAACGTCGTAGCTGCGGGTCTCGCGGAGCGTTGTGAGGTGCAAATCGCCTATGCGATCGGTGTTTCACATCCGGTCTCCATCATGGTCGAGACGTTCGGCACCGAAAAAATCTCAACTGAAGAGATCGAGGTGCTCATCAGAAAACACTTTGACTTAAGGCCCGCGGCAATCATCCGCGACCTTGATCTCAGGCGCCCGATTTACAGGAAGACGGCAGCGTACGGTCACTTCGGCCGCGAGGATGCGGACTTCACCTGGGAGAAAACGGATAAAGCCGCTATTCTTAGGGAGGAAGCGGGATTAAAGGATTTGAGCGAAGAGCTTACTACCCTGGGGTAAGTAAGCAGTAGGCAGTATGCAGTAAGCAGAAAAATCTAAAAAATATTGGCCACAATTGCACTTGTTTGCTTTCATTCCCGACCCACATTCTGCCTACTGTTCTCTTCGGCGTGCTATAATAAATACCGCAGGACCGTTTACGTTGTAACCCTAAGGAGTACTGTTTTTGCCGCATACACCCATTATTGCTGAAGTCATCGTTGACCTTCCGGTAAGAGAAGTCGATCGCATCTTTGATTACCTTGTTCCACCAGAGCTTGCCTCAAGAATCAGCGTTGGCTCGGTGGTGTTGATCCCCTTCGGAAGAACGAGGCAGATCGGTTACGTGGTTGGTTTTACCGATAGTTCGGAGGCAAAAAAACTCGTTTCGATCGAGGCTGTTCTTAACGAGCGCCCGGTTTTTGATGACCGCATGGTCGATGTATGCCGCTGGATCGCCAAGTATTATCTTTCGACGTTGGGCGAGGCGTTAAAGCTCGCCATCCCACCCGGTCGCGGCAGTAAGATCATCCAATTGGTCAGAATCGCGGGCGAGATACCGGTAAATCTGGCTCCACGGCAATCCGAGATTATCGACGCATTAACGCATCTGGGCGGGGAGGCTTCGATCGAAGTCTTAAAGTCCGCGACCGGCGGTAAGGATATCTCATCGGTTATAGCCCGGCTGCAAGCGCTGGGTTTTGTCGAGCGCTTATATGAGGTCGAGCAACCGAAGGTGAAGGAATCTACGGCCCGCTATGCGGTTCTTATCCCGCAGGGTGACGATCGGGTCGAATCGGCAATGGCCGGGCTTAAACGCGCGCCGAAGCAGCGGCAAGTCTACGAGGCTCTTGCCGCTTGCGGTTCGGGTCAGGTGGCAAAGCTGCTGGCGGATTCACAGGCCCCGCATTCGTCGCTGCAGGCGCTGGTCGAGCGCGGCCTGGTGCGGATTGAAGAGCGCGTGGTCAACAGAGAGCCCGAGCAATACTTCTTCCATAAGGATACGGCGCTCGAGCTTACCGACGAGCAGGAGGGTGCGCTTTCGGCGGTGCTGTCCGCCATCGATAAAGGATCGAGCGATGTGTTTCTGCTTCAGGGTGTTACCGGAAGCGGAAAGACCGAGGTCTATCTGCGTGCGATTCAACGGGCGCTCGAGAAGGGTAAAGGGTCGATTGTCCTGGTCCCGGAGATCGCGCTTACCGCACAGGTGGTCGCCAGATTCAAGGCGAGGTTTGGCGAAAATGTCGCGATTCTGCACAGCGGCCTCGGAGGGGGCGAGCGGTTCGATCAATGGCGGGGTATTCAAGAAGGCAGGTACCGTGTGGTGGTCGGCGCCCGCTCGGCGATATTTGCCCCGATTACCGATCTCGGCGTTATCGTCGTTGACGAGGAGCACGAGGCCAGCTATAAACAGGGGCGAAACCCCAGGTATAATGCGCGGGATGTTGCGATAAAGCGGGCAGAGCTTGAAGGCGCCTGCACCATTCTTGGAAGCGCAACGCCGTCTTTAGAATCCAAGTGGCGCTCGGAGAATGCCCTCTGCAAGCCGCTTTTTTTACGAAAGCGCATTAAGAAAAGCCAGTTGCCGCGAATCGAAATCGTCGATATGCGCGACGAGCCGTTCCAAAAAGTACGCCCCATCTTTAGCGGGCTTTTAGTAAATAGACTCAATGCAACATTGGATTCCGGCGGGAAAGCGATTCTTTTCCTGAACCGCCGGGGATTCTCCAATTTCATAATTTGCCAGGACTGCGGGTTCGTGCCAAAGTGCCACAACTGTTCGGTTTCGCTTACCTACCACTCCGTTAATCACAGCCTGCGCTGCCATCACTGTAACTTTGCGACACGGGCGCCGGAAACGTGCCCGAAATGCGGACGCGGTGAGATTAATTACCCGGGAGTAGGGACCCAGCGCGTCGAGGGCGAACTCGGCCGTCTATATCCGGGGGTGCCGGTTATCAGGATGGACGCCGACACCACATCCCGTAAAGGCGCCCATCAGAAGCGCCTGGCGATGTTTCAAAACGAGAAATCGGCGATTCTTCTCGGAACCCAGATGATCGCCAAAGGTCTGGATTTTCCCGAGGTCACCCTGGTCGGGGTCATCAACGCCGACACATCCATCCACTTGCCGGATTTTCGTGCCGGCGAGCACACGTTCCAGATTCTCATGCAGGTAGCAGGCCGCGCCGGACGCGGTGAGAAACCGGGCCGCGTTGTAATCCAAACGCATACACCCGACAGCTATTCCCTCCAGGCCGTGCTGACAGGAGGATACGACGAGTTCTATCAGACTGAAATAGAGTTCCGCCGGGAGCTTAACTATCCCCCGTTTTCAACCATCGTCAGGCTACTCTTTTCGGGCGCCGAGCCCGAACCGGTAGTGGGCCTCGCAAAACGGGCCGCCAAGGTCATAGCCGCAGCGGGTCTTGAAGAGGCAGCCGATATCGTGGGGCCATCGCCGGCGCCGCTCCTTAAGGTCAAGGGCGACTATCGCTGGCACATATTGCTGAAGGTCCGTGACGACTTGACAATAAAAAGCTTTTTAGAAGATAATTTTGGTCGATTCATTCCTGAAAAGTATCAAAACGTAGTAATCTTATCTATAGATGTAGATCCCGTTTGGGTACTTTAAAATAAGCTGACAGTTATCTGTAAAGAAGGTGGAGTTACGACATGGCGGTTTTGCCGATTAGGAAATTTCCCGATCCGGTGTTAAAAGAAAAGACGTTGCCGGTAGAGAAGATAGATGATGAGTTGCATAAATTAATCAAGAACATGGCCGATACGATGTATGCCGCGCCCGGGATGGGGCTTGCCGCAAACCAGGTCGGGATACTAAAACGCGTAATCGTCGTCGATGTCGATGAGGGCTTGATGGTATTCCTGAACCCCGAAATCACGTGGTATAGCGATGAGACCGAGGAGGGGGAAGAAGGGTGTCTTAGCGTTTATCCCCAGGAAATCCAGGTAATGGTTCCGCGGTCGGCGAAGATACGATTTAAGGCCATGAACGAGAAAGGCGAGCCGGTTGAGTTTGAAGCCGAGGGGCTTTTTGCACGTGCGCTCCAGCATGAAGTGGACCACATCAACGGCATGCTCATCCTCGATAGGACCAGCCCCGAGGAACGCCGCCGCACCTTAAAGGAGCTGGCGGGGAAGATACCGCTGGTATAACGTACGAAAGGTAACGATGCGCGTATTTTTTATGGGTACACCGCAGCTTGCAGTCCCGGTCTTAAAGAGGATTGTCGATTCCGGGCATGAGGTGGTTCTCGTTGTGAGCCAACCCGATAAACGCTCCGGGCGCCAGCAGAAAATCGGCGCTCCCCCTATTAAGCTCCTAGCGCTGGAAGAGGGCATTCCCCTAGTCCAGCCCGTAACTTTAAAGGATGAGCAGTTCAGAATGCAAATGGAAGAGCTGCGGCCGGATATCGGCGTGGTATTCGCCTACGGCAAAATCATACCCCAATGGCTTATCGATATCCCGAAATACGGGATTATTAATATCCACGCGTCGCTGCTCCCCCGGTGGCGCGGCGCCGCCCCGATTCAGCGCGCGATAATGGGAGGTGACACGGTGACGGGCGTTACCATCATGCAGCTGGTCCAGGAGCTCGACGCGGGCGATATCCTCCTGCAGCAGGCAATCGACATAGAGCTGCAGGATACCGCGGAAACTTTGGCGCTACGGATGTCCACCATCGGCGCCAACCTAATAATCGAGGCGCTTACCGGGATAGAAAACGGCACCATCCAACCCAAGAAGCAGAACCCGGCTGAAGTCACCTATGCCCAAAAAATAGAGGACAAGGACCTCGAGATTAGCTGGGCAAAACCTGCCGAAGCTATCTTCAACCAGATAAGGGGTCTTAACCCGAAACCCGGCGCCCACACCCATGTCGACGACACACTGCTCAAAATCTGGTGGGCGGCAAAAACCCCGGAGGTCGTCCCGGATATCGCCGGGACCGAACCCGGTACGATTATCCATATCGATAAACGTACCGGCCCTTATATTGCTACCGGGACCGAACCGTTACTTCTCGTCGAGGTGCAGCCCGCCAACAAGAAGAAGATAAGCGGCGCGGAGTTTATGCGCGGCTACCGCCTTAACGTCGGCGATAGGCTGGGAACGGTGGTTCACAGCCAAGGGCTCGGGGATTAGCCGATGGCGAAGACGGCGCGCGAAATCGCACTTGAAGTTATCCATCGCGTCCATAAAACGGGCAGCTATGCCAACCTTCTTCTCCCAAAAAAGCTTCAGGAAAGCGATCTCGACCGGCGGGATAAAGCCTTTGCAACCGAGCTTACCTATGGCACCTTGAGGGCAAAAGGCATGCTTGACTGGGTCATCCAGCAGTTCTCGAAGCAGAAGCTGGATAAAATCCCCGATCTCGTGCTCGACCTCATCCGCATGTCTGTTTATCAAATCATGTATATGGACGTACCCGACCATGCAGCGGTTAACGAGGCCGTTCTTATCGCAAAGAAGAATTTCCATCCGGGAATAGCTAAATTCGTCAACGGTCTCTTACGCACGATCGCGCGCGAAAAAGATAATCTTCCCTGGCCGGACAAGGAAAAAGACCCGGTCAGGTACATATCGCTCAAGTATTTTCATCCCCTTTGGATCGTTAAGATGTGGATCGAAGAGTTCGGAATCGAGGAGACCGAAGCTCTCTGCAAGGCGGATAACCGCCCGCCAAGGCTTATGATCAGGGTAAATACGCTCAAGGCGACTCCCGAGAAGCTGGCCGCAGAGCTTAAAGAGGCGGGCTGGCAGGTAGAGCCGGGGATGTACGTGCCCGAAGCCCTGGTAGTGAAGGGCGGGGGGGATATTACGCGGCTCCCGCAATTCAAAGAAGGCCAGTTCTACATCCAGGATGAAAGCTCGATGATCATCGCCCACGTGGTCGACCCCCAGCCCGGCGAAACGATTCTCGATGTGGCCGCCGCCCCCGGCGGAAAGACAACGCACATGGCCCAGCTCATGCAGAACAAAGGCCAGATTTTGTCGGTAGATGTTAATCCCACCCGTGTCAACCTGCTTAAACAAAATATTCAACGGATGGATGCCACAATTGCCCAGGCTATAAAGGCGGATGCCACCAAACTCAAGTCGGTCATCAAAAAGCCGGTCGACAGGATTTTGTGCGACGCGCCGTGCTCCGGATTAGGGGTTTTGGCGCGCCGGCCTGATGCAAGGTGGACCAAGAAGCCGGAGCAGATAGAGGAACTCTCGAGCTTGCAAACCGAGATTATTACCGCGGTTGCCGATTTCGTAAAACCCGGCGGTGTTTTGGTGTATTCGGTTTGCACGTTGACCAGGCAGGAAACAAAGTTAGTGGTCGACCGCTTCTTGCGAATAAGGGAAGATTTCTATGTGGATGATGTTGCACCTTATCTGCCCGAACCGCTTCGTGAGGATGTCCGCGATGGAATGATTCAGCTGCTGCCCAGCAAACACGGCATCGATGGATTATTTATCGCGAGGCTGCGGCGGGTGGAATAATGACTGCGGCGTGATGGTGATCGATAAAGACACGGTTTCTTGGTGACACTTTAGTGTGCTGAGGTAGATGCTAGAAGCAACGGTCTTAGAGTGCGTGCTGGGTGCTAAACAGCCCGGCCTGCAGGAGGGTGTCCTTGCCTCGCCTCAAAGTTCGCGACCTGCCTACGCTTGTCTCTTATGTGGGGTAAAATCCTATCCGGCCCCGAAAGGGCCACGGATTTTTCAACCACCACATAAG
>NZ_JBTSLF010000104.1:0-9568 GCF_054640775.1 Candidatus Aquicultor sp.
TGCGACCAGTTTGACGTTCTTGCCGGCGATCAGGTCCTCGATGACATGGGCACCGCCATATGACATACCCAGGATCTCGGAGGGTTCGGTCGCCCCGATGTATGCATCGACCGCTGCCACACCCGCGTACGCCTGCACATCATTAAGCCAGACTTTCGCCATTCTTATCGGTGGGTCGGAATGGCCGAAATTGATGAAAGCCCCTGTCGAGCACATGGGTCCGAATGTCCCCGTGGTTATGACATCCACCTTCTGGGCTGCTTTCGCAACGCCCTCGTCTTTTACGATGTCGATGATTTCTTCAGCGGTCACGACAACCGCTTCGCCGCGTCGAATCTTTTCGTTGATTTCTTCGTACGTCTTCTTGACGGCCATATAACCTCCTTTTCACCGCGCCCGCCTGTTGGCAGGGCTTTTATTGGTCTTACATAATAAAAATAATAAAAAAACCCCTCAATCCCATATGGGACGAGAGGAAATTTCCCGTGGTACCACCCAAATTCAACCTGCCCCATTCACGTCAAGAAGGTGTCCTTCTTTATCGGGGCCGGCTGCTCTTAATCCAGGTAACGGCTGGAACCGTCCGGTTCTACTCGGGCGCTCGGTTGGGGCCTTTTCTTCCGGAAGCTCTGGGGCCATGTTCGGTCGTCTCGCCGCCCCGGCTTTCACCTTCTCCGGGTCGCTTTAGCGGTCGACATCAGACCTACTCATCCCCATTATCGCTGTATCTCTATCGTATCTCTGTTCCATCTCTACAATATCACTGCTAAACGGATTAGTGATATTGAATTTAAGCTAACACGGCGTTACGTAGATTGTCAACAAAGCTATGAAGTCAACAATGTTTTTAATGCCGAGAGCCGAATTCCCGAAAGGGCCGCAGAATTAGGGCTCGATCACATATTCGTGTGTGATGTTGGGCTGGCCCGCCAGGGTTGCCCGTATCGAGCAGTACTTCTCCTCGGACAACTTGATCGCCGATTCGAGCGCCTTCACATCGATATTTTCGCCTCTTACTCTATAGATGAGCTTAATATCGTTAAACGGTTTCGGAAATTCCTCCTCCTGGATTCCCTCGATCTCAACCGAAAAACTCGTTACCTTTTGGCGTTTCTTTTTCATGATCGATATGACATCGATTCCCGTGCACCCGGCGAGCGCGATAAGGAACAGCTCGGTCGGCTTCAGCCCGGCCCCTTCCCCGCCACCTTCAGGGAGAGAGTCCATCACCACGGGCATATTGCGTTCGTTCATCCCGACAAACTGCTGACCATCCACCCACTTTACTTTTGCTTTCATGCTTCACACCGCTTTCCCAAGAGTTATTCTTTATCGGGCCTGTAGCTTCTAGAAAAATGCTTTTGTTTATCCTACGACCTTTGGTGTATGGCTTCAAGTTCGCTAAAAATATATTTTTCTATAAATTACAAGGTTAAACCGCCAATCTTTGACCTACATCAAAGATTACCTATTGCCTAGACCTATATAATTATAATTAGACAATAATTTGGACCGTAAATCAGATAACAATTAAGTAAGTGCAGAAAGGAGTTCTGATGCTTGAGTTAATAGATTTGAAAGTCGAAGTTTCCGGCAAGGAGATTCTGCATGGGGTCGATCTCAAGATAAATGACGCAGAGACACACGTGCTCTTTGGGCCGAACGGCGCGGGCAAAACAACCCTGCTCATGTCGATGATGGGATTTCCGGAGTATAAAGTAACCGGCGGAAAAATCCTGTTTAACGGCGAAGACGTCACATATATGCCGCTTCATGAGCGTGCCAGGAGGGGTATTGGGATGAGCTTCCAGCGCCCGCCGACAATCAAAGGGTTAAAGACCCACCAGATAATCGAGCTTTCGGCGCGAAACGGGGGCTCGGTAGACGACATCGCTAATGAGGTCAATTTAGGATACCTGCTGAATAGGGATGTTAACGATGGATTCTCGGGTGGCGAGATCAAACGGAGTGAGCTGGCGCAACTCATGGCTCAGCAACCGAGTTTCGTTCTTTTAGACGAACCCGAGTCGGGTGTCGACCTTGAGAATATCTCCCTTTTGGGGGGCGCGATAAACAAGCTGCTGCAAAAAGACCTTAAGAGGCGGAGGGTGAACTCCGGGTTGATCATCACGCATACCGGCTACATCCTCGATTACGTCGAGGCCGATATAGGCCACATCCTGGTCGATGGAAGAATCGCCTGCGGCGGCAATCCTAGAGAAATGCTCAGTCACATTAAACAGAGCGGATATGAGGTGTGCGCAATATGTCCAAGTTGCTAGATAATTTAACCGGGCGCGCCAGGGCGGCGGTCGACAAGAAGGCGCCTTTCGGCGAAGATATCGACCTTACGAAGTATCTCAAACCGTCCGAGCAGTATGAATACATAGAAAACCTTGAAGCAATGCCCGAGGAAGACAAAGAACGGTTGCTTGCTGTGGGCGTCGACACCAAGGAGGAGCAACGCTCGGGCAGTTTCGTCCAGCATAACTCCACCGTCTCACACCGTCGTTCGATGCAGGAAGGCGTCGAGGTCATGGGAACGGCTGAAGCGCTTGAGAAATACGATTGGCTACAGGAGTACTGGTGGAAAGCTGTGGCCGTTGACCAGGATAAATACACGGCTCACGTGCAGCTGCACCAAAACGACGGCTACTTCTTACGAACAATGCCCGGCGTTAAAACAACATACCCGCTGCAGGCCTGCCTGTACCTGCACGAGGAGCAAATCGCGCAAAACGTGCATAACATCATCATCGCCGAAGAAGGTTCGGAGTTGCATATCATAACCGGCTGCACAACGGGGCCACACGTTAAGGAAGGTATTCACCTGGGCGTTTCGGAGTTCTTTATCAAGAAGGGCGCAAAGGTCTCCTTTACGATGATTCACGGCTGGAACGAGAACGTTGCGGTAAGGCCGCGAACAGGTGTTTACATCGAGGAAGACGGCGTCTTCCTGTCTAACTATATCCTGCTGAGAAAAGCACACTCCCTGCAGATGTACCCGAACGCGTACCTTATCGGTAAAAACGCGACCGCCCGGTTCAACTCGATCATCGCCGTCCCGGAGGGCTCACATGTAGACGGCGGGGCGCGCACCTACCTGCGTGCGCCCGGCGCCAAGGCCGAGATAATCTCGAGGACGATTTCGACCGGCGGAACGGTCATCTCACGCGGGCACATGATCGGCGAGGTGCCGGGGGTAAAGGCCCATATGGAGTGCAACGGCCTGATTCTCTCCGAAACCGGAATCGTATCTGCGATACCCGAGCTTGAGGGGCGTGTAAACGATGTCGAGATGTCGCACGAAGCTGCAGTGGGTAAAATCGCGAAAGAAGAAATCGAGTATCTCATGGCGAGGGGTTTAAGTGAGGACGAGGCGAAGTCTACGATCATCAGGGGATTTCTTGATGTCGATATTATGGGACTTCCGCCCCACCTCGAAGCATCTATAAAGAAGGCCGTTGAAACCGGTCAAAAAGGCTTTATGTAAGAAGTTTAGACCACTCTGATTCTGTGGCATAAAACAGATGAGTTTCAATGTCTATTGCACAGGAAGGAGATGTTTTTGTGGCAAAAACGACCGCAAAACTCTATGCTCCATCGGCAAATTGCGACCATTGCGTACAGGCGATCGTGAGTGGCCTCAAGGGAACCCCGGGTGTTGAGAACGTAATGGTGGACCTTGAAAACAAAATGGTTACCGTCATCTATGATACGGAGTATCTAAGCGAGACCGATATACGACACAGGATGCGAGATATCGGCTATGAAGCCGTAGGGTAAGATAAAAAGTCCCTTGCAGACAACCTGTAAGGGACTTTTTTGTGAGTGAACGCTATTGGTCTGTATCTGAATCATTTCGCCTCAGATATAAGAACAGGATCAAGAGGGCTGCGGGGATTAATACCTCTGTGTAGATTAGCTTAGAGCTGTTAGGATTTTTCGTAAGGTCTTGTTTGCGCGCAGATTCGGACTCGATGCGCTCCATGCCCTCTATGAAGCAGTTGTAAACGCACGTATAGGGTTGGCGATCAACGTTGACGCCCTGGTAGATAGAGACAACCCGACCGTTTTTAATAATGCCCATCGAGTTGGGGTTCCAGCAGCTATACTTACCCTCGTAATCCTTTGATAGCAGCATAAATACTTCGGTTCCTACACCGGGGATGCCCGGTGTACCGTCAAACCAATCGCTCGACTTGATTTTTATGGTCTTTTCGCCGAAGTTGCCGATCAACACCTTCTTTATCGCGAACTCACCAATCACCCGCCCTTCTTGTTGAGAGCGCTTTTCGACCTTGGCAATTACAATCAGCTGCGATTTAGTAATCATATCGGCGGGAGAGCAGAGGAGAAGCCTGGCGTATACATAAGACGGGGTCAGCAAGCTGAGTGCTGCCACAATAATCACCAGTTTCACAGCAACGCGTTGCATGACCATACCTCCGCGGATTTAATCAGTTGACATCCAGGCAAATCAAAGAGTCACGCTTGTCGTACAAACAGGGGCCAGTACTATTGTCCCCACATAGTACTATATCATAACACTACTATTATAAGTGTCAATCTTTCAGTTAATGATGTATATTTTAATGCCTGAACGACATTTTATACCCTACCGCTAACGGCCTCAACCGTACCACTTACCCGGCTGTTCCTGCAGTTTGCCAGGTTTTTGTTAAGGGATGGGCGTAATGCTGCGATAATTACAATTACACAAAGCAGTACCATTAAAGGTAAGAAAACAACGGAGGTGAGACTGGTGGCAAAGGCGGCTCTATTAAAAGGGATCTTACGTAGGGCTGGGGTTTCCAGAAAGGCGGATACCTTTAGCGTAGTAAGAATCGAGCGTATCTTAAGCGAGCTTGGGATACAGGGCTATGAGTTTGATTTCGAGCCGAGGGTTATTCGACTTAGCAATGAGGCGGACCTCACAAAAGTCATGCTTCACTTCATGCCATCGGGCATCACTGAGGATAGCGACATTGCCATCTCAAAGCTTAACAATGACGTGGCATTTAGAATCGGCTCGTGGCAGTTCGAAGCCAGGATATAGGCCGAGATATATTGTTTATGGCACTACAAGTCGTGGTTTCATATAGCGATTATATTATTATAAGAAGACCAAAGCGCGGTATCGGATACCGCGCTTTGGGTTGTTCCCTGTTGGTTTGCTCTCTTAAATAGGTAAGTTTAACCCACGCTAGAGCATTTACCAGGTTCTCCTAAACGATCACCTGTGCCGCCCCCAAGGGTTTTCCTCAAGATGTCCATCATTATATAGTTAGCTTTATGGGTTATACTGTCCTTAAACTCTGGGTCTACCTTCGTGCTTGCCGTGCATGGGTAGCTTGAGAGACCCTTGCATGCAACCCCAAGGATACTGTCATCCGCGGGGCGCCCTTCGAATATACGAGCCAGATAGTAGGTTGCGCCGCAGGGGGCGCTGGTGAGAACATCCACATCTGCGATGACACCATTACTAATGATGAGCTTGACCTCCGGACGACCCACCTTGAATTCTTCTATGAATTTCTTAATGTAGATAGAACCATCGCCGGTAAGGTCGCAGAAAGGCTTCGGTGCAGCGAATTCCAGGCCAAGATCGGCGCATTCTTCTTCAAGTCTTCCCTTTACCCAGCCGCCCAGCCAATCGGGGTCTTCAACCGGCACGATCAACGCTTTACTACCTGCCCGTGCGGCCAAATGAGGGATTTCCATTAAGAGATCGCTGTGGATATTTATCGCAATCGTTATGTCGTGGGCCGGAAGCTCGCCCGGTAGATAGTCCTCGGGATCATCTATAAATTGGTCGGTTAAAAGCGGCAGCTTCAGATGCCCGGTGATCCGGCCCGAAAGGTCATCCACGAACCCCAGGCGGCAGCTTATACAATCCTCACCGCAAGCGGTACAAAGATCCTCGTCATTCTCCAGGTGCTTTATAAAGCGCTGTGCGTAGTTCTCGTTAAACTCTACGGCGTAATCGATCTCGTCTTTCTTAACAATAACGGGTTTGGCACCCGCAGATACGATAAAAATATTAATTGCAATCACCCATTTAATTTACCACGACTTTTGTTGTAACCAGTGGCGGCTATTTCAACTATAGCACCGAAGCGGGATACGAGAAAAGAATAGACTGAAAGGGGAAGTCTTTAGTTGTCTACCGTTTCTCGAGCGGGGCGTAATTCAACAGCAGGGTTTTTTCACCCTCGATGGCGAATATGACCGTTACCTGGTCGGCGCCCTTGACCGCCGTTATGCGTCCCTCTCCGAATTTTTTGTGAAAGACGTTATCCCCGATATTGAAAACGCCGATCTCGGATGGCGGTTTCGCTTTTACATCGACCTGCTCGGCGTTCTCGAGAAGCTCCGCCGGGATCTCCTGCAGGAAGCGCGACGGGGAATTGTAGTTTACCCCGCCCCAGAGATTTCGCGACCAGGCATTACATAAATAGAGCTTCTGCATAGCCCGGGTGATACCGACATAGAAGAGACGACGCTCCTCCTCAAGTTCGCTAGTATCGGTCATCGAGCGGATGTGCGGGAAGATGCCGTCCTCCATCCCGACGATAAAGACGATGTCAAATTCGAGACCCTTTGCATTATGCACCGTCATCAGCGTCACGGCGTTGTTGTCGTCATCGTAGCTATCGATATCCGTGATCAGTGCTATCTCCTCTAGAAACTCGTCGAGCGTGCAAGAAACACGGCTCTCCTCGAACTCTTTGATAACACCGATAAACTCACGAACGTTTTCCGCCCTGCCCTCGGCTTCCATTGTGCCCTCGGCCTCGTACATCGCAAGGTAGCCTGTCGTATCCAGCAATGCCTTGGTGAGGTTTTCCAGGGTCTCTTTCTCTTTGATCCCCTGTAGTTCATCGAGCAGGAACAGGAATTTTTTGATATTCTTGACCGCCGCGGTCGAGAGCTGGTTTATATCGTCGACGTTGTTAAGCGCCTGGGCAAAACTTATGCTGTGCTTGAGCGAGTAAGCATCGACTTTCTGGATCGTCGTGTCGCCAAGGCCACGGCGTGGGACGTTGATAATCCTCTTTAAGCTGACCGTATCCTGTGAATTTGAAAGCACGCGCAAGTAGGCAAGGATATCTTTTATCTCGGCGCGCTCGTAGAACCTTAAGCCACCGATAATCCTATAGGGTACGCCGTAGCGCAGGAAAATCTCCTCGAGAACACGGGATTGGGCGTTCGTGCGATAAAACACGGAGAACTCTTTGTACTGCCTGCCCTTCTTTACCATCTGCTCGATTTCGCCGGCGACAAAGGTCGCTTCCTCATGCTCGTTTTCGCCCTGGTAGCGGATGATGAGGTCCCCTTCACCGTTTTCGGTCCAGAGCGCCTTCGGCTTTCGGGAGCGGTTGTTCTGCATGACAAAATTAGCCGCGTTAAGGATCGTCTTTGTCGAGCGATAGTTTTGCTCGAGCTTGATAACCCTGCAATCCGGGTAATCGCGTTCAAACTCGAGGATATTGCGTATGTCAGCGCCACGGAACTTATAGATAGATTGATCCTCATCGCCGACGACACACAGGTTGCGGTACTTGCCGGCCAGGGTTCTCACCAGCTCATACTGGGCGAGGTTGGTATCCTGATACTCGTCGACCAGGATGTATTTGAACTTTTCCCGGTAGGCCTCGAGAACCGATGGGAAGAGCTGGAACAAGTTGACCGTCACCATGATGAGGTCGTCAAAATCAAACGCGTTGCTCTTGTAGAGGCGCTCCTGGTATAGCTTGTAGACATCGGCGACCACCCGCTCGGCGTATGTTTGCGCGCGCATCCCATAGGTTTCGGCATCCATCAACTCGTTCTTGGCGCTTGAAATGACGGCGGCGACTTTATTTGACGGGTAGCGCTTATTGTCGATGTTTAAATCCCTCATGCAATAGGTTATGAGCCTGCCCGAATCGTTGCTGTCATAAATGACGAAGTTCTTGCTGTATCCAAGGCGCTCGGCTTCCTGTCGCAGAATCCTCGCGCAGGTCGAGTGAAACGTGCTTATCCACATAACACGGCTTACCCCGCCCACAAGCGCGGCGATACGCTCCTTCATCTCTTTTGCCGCTTTATTCGTAAAGGTAATCGCCAGCATATCCAGGGGATTTACCCCTTTTTCTTTTATAAGGTACGCTATCCTATACGTGAGCACCCTCGTTTTGCCGCTTCCCGCCCCCGCAAGGATGAGAACCGGCCCGTCTTCATGTGTTACCGCTGTTTGTTGAACTGGATTGAGCTTATCAAGCATCTATGCAACCCCTTGTTTTATGTTGTGCTACGTAGCTGGTTTTCTTTATATTGCCGTTTGCGCACGAATAAGGCTTATCAATAGATAGAAGCCAGGAGTCAGGAGTCAGAATCCAGAAGAATTACGAATGGCGAATTATGAATTAGTGAAGGCCTAGAAGTGGGTTTTTGGCTTTATTCTGGATTCTGGCCCCCGGTTTCTGACTCCTGCACTACTTCTGCTCTTATTGTAGCCGGATTGGGGTGCTTCTCGCAACGGAGGCTAGGCGTTGGTTGACTTTGTGTTTTGCCGACAGTAAACTCAACAGTAAGCGATGGGGCTCGCTTTTTTGCCGATCAATCGGATGATGGCTCCTACCAACAAGGTAGGGGCTTTTTTTATAGAATCCAGAAGAATTTCGAGTGTCGAATTACGAATTGGTGAAAGTCTGGAGAGTGGGTTCTCGTTTTATTCTGGATTCTGGCTCCTGGATACTGACTTCTGCATTTTTGGGGGTGAGATAGGATTAAGCTTCTTTATGTTGGAATTGGTGGTCTTTTAGGGGCGATTGTGCGGTACCTGGTCGGAGGATGGATAATGGGGTCGGGTAGGTTTGTTTTCCCGCTGGGAACGCTTATCATAAATGTAACCGGATCGTTGCTGCTCGGGCTGTTCTTTGCCGTTGCGGTCGAGCGCATGGGTCTCGACGGTTTCTGGCGCCCGTTTTTTGCGATAGGGTTTCTGGGCGCCTACACCACGTTTTCAACGTTCAGCCTGGAGACCATGAACCTGTTTGAAAGCGGCAGCTTTATACTCGGCGCCGCCAACGTACTGGCAAGCGTTCTCTTCTCCCTGGTAGGCGTTTACCTGGGTCTATTAATCGGAAAGAATATATAGGAGGTCGTATGAAACTAACCGGTTCAGGCAAGCTTGTGCGAATATTCGTTGGGGAATCCGACCAGTGGCACCGTAAACCTCTCTACACCGCAATCGTCGAGCGCGCTCGCGAAGAGGGTTTGGCGGGGGCTACCGTGATCCGGGGTGTTGAAGGGTTTGGCGCCCACAGCCGCATCCACACCATGCGTATCCTGCGCCTCTCAGAAGACCTGCCGGTAATCATAGAAATCGTCGACCGTGAGGATAGGATCAATCAGTTCTTACCGATCTTGGATGAAATGGTCACCGAGGGATTGGTGACCATCGAAAATGTCGAAGTATTGATTTATAGACACAGGTTCGGCGAGGATGATCAATAATCTCTACTGTTCATAGACATATGATTCTCCGTAATCATTAACCCGGGGGCAAATGCGGCAACCG
>NZ_JBTSLF010000105.1:0-9561 GCF_054640775.1 Candidatus Aquicultor sp.
GATTTGCGGCCGTCGTAGAGAATCATGATGTTCTCGGGTTTGATATCCCGGTGTATGATGCCGTTTAAATGTGCGGCTTCAAGGGCCCGGCAAATCTCGATGGTGATGATGAGCGCCTCGTGCACCGAGAGCGGGGAGATACGGCTTAATATCTTTGAGAGGGGCACGCCCTCGATAAGCTCCATGATGAGGTAACAGTCGTCGCCGTCTTCCTCGAATTCGTGGATGGTGACGATGTTGGGATGATTGAGAAGCGCTACCGTTCGCGCCTCACGGAGCACGCGCTCCGCCGAGTGGCGGTTGACATGAATCTGCTTGATGGCCACGACGCGCTCCATGCGCGTATCAAAGGCCTTGTAGACATCGGCAAAGCCACCCCTGCCCAGCTTCGAAATGATCTTGTATCGGTCGAGTAGCAGTTCTTCCGTTTTCATGTACATCTTTTATTGATTCGACGATTACAACGTCTTTCCCTTGCCTGTGTTGCGTAAAACGTAAAAATGGTATAATCTATTCTGCGCGGATTTGATGCGATTAGCTTTGATGGTATCAGATTCGCAGACAGATAAAAACGCATAAGTTAAGCGAGAATGGCGGAATTGGTAGACGCGCTAGGTTCAGGGTCTAGTGTTCGTAAGGACATGGGGGTTCAAGTCCCCCTTCTCGCACAAAAAATAATCCGACTTTTTGTCGGATTATTTTTTGTAGAGCAATGGAACAATAGAGCGATCGAACATTGGAGCTTTTATAGCGAATGGAAAATGGATAAGTTCGGATATAAGGTAATCTGTTCCATTGCGGTCTATTGTTCCATTGATCCATTGCTCTACGGTTATATTTCAGCTGGCCGGCTCCTGTGCAAAAGAAACAACCCCCTGCCACTCATCCCATATGTCTTCCATCGCTTCGAATTAACATTTCCGCAGGAGTGGAATATCTTCTTATATGATATCGCCAGGTGATCTTGTTAGGTACTATTAGAATGATACGAATTGCCGCTGTCGGTGATGTGCACGCCCAGACGGGTAATGTGCAGATGCTTAATGCGGGTTTTGCTACTCTGCATACCAAGGCCGACGTCCTCGCCATTGCCGGGGACTTGACGGCGCACGGCCTCGCTAAAGAGGCGGGGGAGCTGGTGTATGCGCTCAAGGATGTGAAGATACCGGTAATCGTCGTTCTCGGCAACCATGACTACCATATGGGGCAGCAGGGGGATATCCGGCGGGTGCTTGAAAAGGGCGGCATTACGGTGCTTGATGGTGAGACCACCGTTGTAGAGGCGGGCGGCTTTCGGGCGGGCTTTATCGGTACCAAGGGGTTTGGCGGGGGGTTCGGTATTCGTGCGCTCCCCGATTTTGGGGAAGTGATCTTTCGCGAGATGTACCGCGAAGGCGTAAAAGAGGCGGAGCGGATTCGCCACGGCCTTGAGACATTAACAACCGATTTTCGTATCGTGCTTTTGCACTACTCACCGATAAAAGACACGCTCTTTGGTGAGCCCCCCGAAGTGTATGCGTTTCTCGGTGCATCGATTATGGCGGAGCCGATCGATAAGCTGGGGGCGGATTTGGTGTTGCACGGCCACGCACACTACGGCACGGAGAAGGGGATGACGCCGGGCGGTGTTCCGGTCAGAAACGTCGCGATGCCGACCATGGGGCGCCCCTACTCGATCTATCCGCTAGGCGGGTAAGTACGCGAGCAGGCGATGGAGCACCCAGTCGGGCACGTATGCCTGGGTGCGGGGGTCGGATTGGGCGTAGAAGAGCAGCCCGAGCATCCTGCGCAATCTGGGCCGTGAGCGCTCGATAAAATAATCCCAGTCGAGCTGCCCGTTGGTTTCTCTAAAGATCGAAAACGCATCATATAAATCGCGCGGCCTCTCTTCGCTCAGCGAGTGGGCTTTCATGATGAGCATGTCCTCCGGGGAGATGACTTTGTAGGTGTAGCCGCCAAGCTCTTCGGAGCGCGTGTGCGCTTCGACTTCGGGGGTAAGGCGCACGTTACCCATCGCCTCGAAAATGAGATCGACTTTGGTGTGGTCTTTGAAGGCCTGGAAAAGCCACCTGCGGTCGGTGCGCTTGATTTCAAAGCCGGCCTCACCGAGCAGCTCGAGCGCTTCATTAACATCCGATTCTCGAACCAGAAAATCAACATCGGTCGTTTCGCGTTCGCGGCCGTATACCCGGACCGCGATGCCGCCGCAGAGAATAAAATCAACCCCGCCCTCATCGAGCTTCTCGGCTGCTTCTTTAAATACGCTCCACTCCGGCACGATTTATCCGCCTTTCCTGAACGTGTCGCTTGCCGCCTCTCGTGCAAGGTCGTAGACTTCCCGTAAGGGGGTACCGCTGCGGGCGGCTAGCTTGCTGCAATCGTCATATTCGGGCGCAACGGAAATAACCCGTCCCTTATATGTGCCCACCTTGACGTGGATTCTACCAAGTGGCGTGTTCACAGTGATGATTTCGCGCTCTGCGACCCGGCGGGACTGTTTGGAGAGCCTTAAGCCCAGCGTTGCGGTCTCTGTAAGTATCATATCGATCGCCTCGTCCTCGCTTCCCACGGGCACCAGCACGCTTAGCGTTACTGCCGGGCGGTTTTTCTTCATCTGGATCGGGGTGAACCAAACATCGAGCGCGCCGAGTTCAAAGAGCGCGTCCATGGTATACCCGAGCACTTCGGCGGAGACGTCATCGATGTTGGTCTCGAGGAGCATCACGTTTGCGGCCCCCGCCCCGGTCTGCACCCCAAGCATGACGCGAAGCACATTGGGGATTTCAAGCTCGCGGGTTCCGGCGCCGTACCCGGCTTTTTCAAGGGTAAACAGCGGCATTTCCTCGGTGAAGGTCGCGTAGTGCATAAGCACAGCCGCTCCGGTCGGGGTGGTAAGCTCGACGGCGATCCCGGAGCTATACACCGGCGCTCCCGAGAGGATCTCAAGGGTGGCCGGGGCGGGGATGGGCAGCATGCCGTGTTCGGTCCGCGTCATGCCCATACCGGTCGCGACCGGTGAGGAGTAGATCTTCTCGATGCCTAGGTAATGAATCCCGATAACGCTAGCGACCACGTCGACGATGGAATCGATTGCTCCGACCTCATGGAAATGAATCTGGTCGAGGGTCTTGCGGTGGATTTTGGCTTCGGCTTCGCCGATCCGCTTGAATATGGCGAGCGCATCGGCTTTAATGCTGTCGGCAAGCTCGCTGTCCTCGATGAGTTCGCGGATATTGCTAAAGGTTCTCACCACCTTTTGCTCCTCGGCGGCGACGTTAAATTTTGTGGCCCCGATATGCTGCTTTGTGACTTTTTTTGCGCTCACCGCGTAATCGCCGACGGCGATTTTGTTAAGGCCCGCTTCAAGTTCCTCGAGGGGCAGGCCTAAGTCGAGCAGGGCGCCGACGATCATATCCCCGCTGATGCCGGCAAAACAGTCAAAATAAGCGACCTTCATGTCATCATCTCCCTATGTGGTAACAAGCGCGAAAGTTCCTGCTGCTTAAACAAGTTTTTCCCAAATGCAAAGGTTAGGTTTTTATTGTATAATTTTTGACAATTATGGCGAAATTTTTCCTCTAAGCGAAGGGGTAGCAATGGATCTTCGTAATAGTAGCTTAATTCTAGCATTAGTTGCAGCCGGCTGGCTCGTCTTGGTGGTATGGCTTTTTGTCGTTTCGTTGAAGCTAAGAAAGATAAACAAGCGGTCGAAGGCAATCGTCAAGGCCGGGGAACATGGGGATTTCGCAGGTGCGGTAGAGAGCAGTTTGAACCAGCTCTCGCTTTTAAACTCGGCCATAAGCGAGGTCAAAGCGGAGCAGGCACAGCTCGCGGATACGCTTAGCAGTACGGTACAGCGGGTTGGCGTCGTGCGATTCGACGCATTCGAAGATATCGGGGGAAGGTTGAGCTTCGCGGTGGCGCTGTTGGATAACAACGGAAACGGTGCGGTGTTAAGCACCATTAACGGGCGCCAGGAAAGCAGGAGCTACGCCAAAGCTATCCGAAACAACACCTCCGAGTTTACGCTTTCCGCTGAAGAGCACCAGGCGATACAAGAGGCATTTTCAAACGCCACTACAAAAACACCGGTGTAATCGCCGATATAGTAAAAAGAGCGATAATAGCGCGATAGCAGTATCATGCTGGAGTGAAATAAGAGCGCAAGGAAAGGACTGCAGGCATTTGCCAGAGAAACACAACACAAAGATCGGCTTCCTGGGGCCGCGTGGCACCTATACCCAGGAGGCGCTTCTAAAACTTTTACTGGTCAGCGACGATGACATCGTTCCGTACCCGACGGAAGCCGATGCGATACGCGCCGTCGAGCGCGGCGAGGTGGATAAGGCAATGGCCGCGATCGAGAACTCTATCGAGGGTTCGGTGAACGCGACGCTCGATGTCTTAGCGTTTGAGGCTAACCTCGTTATCGAACGAGAAATAGTCATCCCCATCAACCATAGCTTAATGGCAAAGCCGGGCGTAAAGCTGGAGGATATCACGACCGTGCTATCGCACCCCCAGGCCATCGCCCAATGCCGGCGCTACCTTTCTGAGAAAGTGCCGCAAGCAAGCCTTGAGCTTGCCGGGAGCAACGCCGGCGCGGCGCAGTTCGTTGCTGAGCAGGATCGGACCTTAGCGGCCATCGGCCCGAGGCTCGCCGCGCAGATTTACGGATTAAACGTGCTCGATATCGGCATCGAGGATTTTGAAGATAATCAGACCCGTTTTGTGCTGATCGGAAAAGAGCCGGCGCCGAAAACGGGCCACGACAAGACCTCGATCGTTTGTTTTATTCACGAGGACCGTCCGGGAAGTCTTCTTCTGATCCTGCAGGAATTTGCCTACCGGTATATAAACTTAACTAAGATACAGTCGAGGCCGACCAAAAAGGCGCTCGGCGATTATTGCTTCTTCATCGATTTTGAGGGCCACAGGGACGACGAGATAATCTCATCGACGCTCAAGTGCCTGGGATGCAAGGTGAGAGAGGTAAAAGTGTTAGGATCATATCCGATGGCAAACGGGGTGACAAGCTGATGCTTGATCTGAAATGGGTACGGGAGCACCTGGATGTCGTGCAGGAGGCGTTGGGGCACAGAAACTCCAAAGTCGACCTCACGCGCTTTAAGGAGCTGGATGCATCGCGACGTGAGTTGATCGTCGAAGTCGAACAACTAAAAAATCGCAGAAACGTGGTATCGGGCGAAATCGCCAAGCTTAAAAAATCCGGGGAACCGGCCGAGGATAAGATCGTTGCCATGCGCGAGCTTGGCGACAAGATCAAGAGTTTTGACGAGCAGCTCGCTGAAATCGAGGATGAACTTAGTCAGATGCTTCTGGATATCCCCAACATTCCCGATACGAGCGTTCCCATCGGGTCTGATGAGACCGCAAACGTGGTGGTTAGAACCTGGGGCGAGAAGCCAGAGTTTGACTTCGAGCCCAGACCGCATTGGGATACAGGAATCGATCTTGGGATTTTGGATTTCGAGCGGGCATCGAAAATCGCAAAGGCGCGCTTTGTGCTGTATTGGGATTTAGGCGCCAGGATGGAGCGTTCGCTTCTTAACCTCATGCTCGACATGCATACGGCCAAGCACGGTTACACCGAGGTGTTTCCGCCGATCCTGGTAAACAGCGCAAGCCTCATCGGTACGGGCCAGCTGCCGAAGTTTAAGGAAGACCTCTTTAAGGTCGAAGACGAAGACCTGTATTTGATACCGACCGCCGAGGTGCCGGTAACCAATATCCACCGCGACGAGATACTTGCAGCCGAAGATTTGCCGCGCTACTACTGCGCGTATACCCCATGCTTCAGAAGTGAGGCGGGCGCGTATGGTAAAGATACCCGCGGGCTCATCCGGCATCACCAGTTCAATAAGGTAGAGCTGGTAAAGTTCGTCGATCCCGGGAGTTCCTACAATGAGCTTGAAAAGCTTACCGCCAACGCTGAATCCATTTTACAGGCGCTCAATATTCATTACCGGGTTGTGGCGCTGAGCACGGGGGACATGGGATTTTCTTCTGCCAAGACCTATGATATAGAGGTCTGGCTGCCGGCGTCCGGCGGGTACCGGGAGATATCTTCCTGTAGCAACTTCGAGGATTTCCAGGCGAGGCGCGCCAATATACGTTTTCGAGAAAACCCCAAGGCCAAACCCCAATTCGTCCACACGCTCAACGGAAGCGGCCTGGCAATCGGGCGAACGGTCGCTGCGGTACTCGAGAATTACCAGCAGGCCGACGGGACCGTGCGGGTTCCGGATGTGCTGAAAGCCTACATGGGGGGCGCGGAAGTCATCACGCCGAAGAAATTCTAACGGCGTGATGATGCGGTTCGCGCTGTTGTCTAACCGCACTTAACCTGTTAAAATTAGTACGCATTTCGGGTGCCGCGAGCGGCGCATTCGAAGGTAAATCACATACCACTGGAGAGATGGCGGAGTCTGGTTGAACGCGGCGGTCTTGAAAACCGTTAGGGGCGTAAGTCTCTCGGGGGTTCGAATCCCTCTCTCTCCGCAAAAAGCTCCCAAAACGGGGGCTTTTTCTATTCTCGCTTACCGTTACGACACCTACGGCGGGTGGACAAAATGCATCTTGTAATGTATATTAATTATCTGGCTTTTAGCTTTTAAGAGTTCTAAGTTTTTAGAGTTGGAGAGATGGCCGAGTCGGTCGAAGGCGCTCGCCTGCTAAGCGAGTAGGGGGTTATAAACTCCCTCGAGGGTTCGAATCCCTCTCTCTCCGCCAGCTGGATCAAGGCGCTCGCGCCGAAGACCAGAATGTGCCCGTAGCTCAGCCGGATAGAGTGCTTGACTACGAATCAAGAGGTCGGGGGTTCGAATCCCTCCGGGCACGCAATATGTGACCAGGTAAAATACAGTTATTTTACTGTTATGCCTGGTAAAAGGTAAAAATACCAGGTAAACGCTGGTGTTTTATTTATTTCATCTAACAGACAGCTAACGAATAGGGAAAATCGGTCTAACAGCGGTCTAGCACAAGGGGTTTAGTCGGTGTGAATATCGTTGAAAATCTTTCGTGTGCGTTGTGCTCAGTCTCGGGCAGAACGTGGGTGTAGGTTCTCAGGGTTATGGCAGCATCGGCATGGCCTAAGAGCTTTGAAACGTAGCGCAAAGGCTCACCGTTAGTAAGTAGGGCAGTAGCGAAAGAGTGCCGCAGATCGTGAAACCTGATTGAGCGCAGCCTAGCAAGCGTAAGCGCTGGCTTTAATACCCGTTTATCGAGGTTTGACGGATTAATGGAATTGCCGGCAGTATTCGTAAAGACCAGGTTTTTAGGGTTGCTCTTTAGATCGACCATTTGCTTTAACTGGTGAGCTTGCAAGGCTTCTTTGAGTTCTGCAGCCATCGGGATTTTGCGATTAGCTGCAGCCGATTTAAGATCCCGTATCTCATTCGGGTGAATATAGACATAACTGCTGTTAAAGTCGATATCATCCCACTGTAACCCCAGGATTTCACCTTGACGAGCGCCGGTAAAGGCCGCAAACATAATAAGAGCTCTATACCGCTCATCGGTGTTTTTGATAAGTAAGCGCAACTCCGAAGGGCTTAAGTAGGCCATCTCGGTTTTTGTGGTACGAGGCGGCTTGATGTACTCAGCTGGGGACTTGACCAGATAGCCAAGCTCGCAGGCCCGTTTCAGAATAAGCTTCAGGGTAACGAGGTACTTCTTAGTGTTTATTGGCGTTTTCCCTTCATCTAACAGGCTCGTAAGTAATCGCTCAATATCTAATGGCTTGATAGATTTTAACTTACGATTCCCAAAGAACGGAATAAGCTTATTGTTCGCGTGTATCTGGTACACGGTCAAGGTCGAAGGTTTGACCCTGCTGGCGTGAGCCTTTAGAAAGTCGTTGCAAAAATCCTTAAAACCCACATCAGGCATGCTTGTGTACGTACCTTGGTTGATATTGTTAAGCTGTTCGTTAAGGTAAGCTTCAGCCATGGATATTGTGAAGTATTCGGGATGACCCTTTTTAACATCATTTCTGCCTAAGCGCTCCCATTTTTGTTTTCGCTTTTCGTCATCCTCGCGGGGTTCTTCGTAGACCGCATAGATAACCCCTTTACGGTCTTTGCTGTCTTTCGACAGGTTCTTACCGTTTGCCCTTACAACTACTGTACCCTTAGCCATTGTTTTTACCCCTCTTTCCCTCGCGCCTTCGCCTTCGTTGCTTTGCGGCTTCTTCGCACAGTACCGAATGGTATATTGGTTTTCTTCCTTTACCTGGTTTTACGAAGAATTTTGCCCCACACCCTGGGCAGGTTTTTAATTCAGTTTGTTTTGTTATCTCACGCCAGAACATTAAATAAATGGAATGTATTAGAGCCTTAGAATCGCTGGCATATCCCCATGAGAATTTGCCTGCCGGTTTTCCCATTAGATGTAATGTTAGATTTATTGGCTTTAACTTTTCTTCCAAAATCATCTTGAACAGTAGTCCTAGCCCAAACAAATTATCACGATCATTTTCAGAGCTTTCTAATATGTGGTTTACGAGAGGGGGTAGGTTAATCTCAGTAAAGCAGCGGCCGGCATTCTCAAGTAATTGTTGAAGATACAATAGCACTAGAGAGGGCTTTGAATCGCTTGCTAAGCATTCATAAATATCAACTAGAGTTAAATACTCTTCTTGCTGTTTTCTTAACCACGCTAAGGGTTCTATAAAAGTGCTAAGGATATTTCCAGTATCGTTGAAAGAACTATAGTAGAAATATGAAGCCCTCGCTTTGTCAATGTTGATAAAGCCCAATAGACCGTATTTGTTTACAAAATCTAACTCGGTAATTCTTTGATCATATCCAATTGATTGAAAATCATTTAAAAGGTCTTTCTGGTCTAGCGGATTGAATGATCGGAGATTCAAGTCTTTTAAGTTTAGAACAATAAAACCCTCTTCAAATATCTCTGGGTATTTCGGGTCTATTGGCTCTCTAGACAAAGGACTTTTTGGGTTAATCCAAGCATCCATCGCAGCGTCAGAGGCACTAGTCAGGGCCTGTATTAAGGCAAACCCAGTTTGCTTGCTAACCGCTATATATCCATTTGCTTTTATCTGGTGTAATTGGTTGCGCTCTAGAATGTCTGGATCTAACACTTTAATGCCTTTCGATCCCACCTATTACTTGGATGTACCGTTAAATGTACCGTATTAGCGAATACCGCTAATTGCGTATATAAAACGGTACTTGCTACACTCACATTAGCACTGGTTAGGTAATGTAGTCAAGCGAATGGAGTAATTAGGTGAACAGATTAAAAGAACTTCTAAAGCCCAAAGTGACATACAAAGACATTGCAGACCGTTACGGTTGCACGATTAGCTTTGTGGGTCACGTTGCCGAGGGCAGGAGCAAGCCGCCTGCCAAATTCAAGCTACTCGTGAGTGAAATGCTCGGGCTCCCCGTAACCACTATCTTTCCAGAAAACGGAGGTACCAACAATGCTAACTAAGCAAGACCAGTATGTAAGCCCAGCAGAGTTCGCACGTATATTGCAGCTAGACAGATCGTGGGTGTATCGGCATACCCT
>NZ_JBTSLF010000106.1:0-8130 GCF_054640775.1 Candidatus Aquicultor sp.
ACGCGACCTTCACCGGCCCACGGCTCTCCGGCTCGGCCTCGAAATACTGGCGCTCCTTAAAACCGAACATCCCGGCCAGAATATTGCCCGGAAAGCTCTGGATGGCGGTATCGTACTGGTAGACGGAGTCGTTGTTGAATTGGCGCGCGTAATCGATTTTACTCTCAGTGCCGGAGAGTTCCTCCTGCAGAAGTAAAAAGTTCTGGTTGGCCTTGAGGTCGGGATAGTTTTCCGCGACCGCAAAGAGGCTCTTGAGCGTTTGGGTAAGCTGGTTTTCAGCCTGGGACTGCTCGGCGACGCTGCCCGCGGAAATGGCGCGGGAGCGCGCCTCTGTGACCTTTTCGAACACCTCGCGCTCGTGCTTTGCATAGCCCTTGACCGTCTCCACCAGGTTGGGGATGAGGTCGTAGCGCCGGCGCAGTTGCACGTCGATCTGCGACCATGCGTTATCGATCCGGTTGCGGAGCGAAACCAACCGGTTGTAGTAACCGGCAAAAATCAGCGCGAGTATAACAATCAACCCGATGATGACTGTGAGCGTAATCATACCTCATTGATACCCAAAACCGGACAATAAAACCAATTATAAACGGACAATAGAACAGACTCTTGACGGTGTTGCTTGCAAGCATGGCTCGGCTGGTGCTCTGCCACAGACAAAATGCCTGGTTAATGGATGTATAGCTGGCGTATGTCGATTGCGCGTACTGGTGCGATATACTACAATAGATACGAACAAGCGTTCGTGATTGAAAGGTGGTAAGGATATGTCAGAACCGAAGCCCGAAGGGCGACAGAAGCTTCCTGCTAAGTTCATCAAGAAAATCCAAGGGAAAGACTTCGTGCTCTTTGAGGGTCTCCTGGAGATGGCGCACGCGGCAGGTTTAAAACGGGTGGAGACCCAGCTTTTGCAGGCTCCGCACCGGGATAACGCGATGCTCGCGATAGTTAGGGCGGTTGTCGAGACGGACAAGGGGGTCTTTTCGGCTCTTGGCGATGCCTCTCCGGAATCCGCCGAGCGCCCGATGCAGCCGCACCTGGTCCGCCTTGCGGATACCCGCGCAATAGCCCGCGCCCTACGGCTTGCGACCAACGTCGGCATGACCGCAGCCGAGGAAATCAATCAGAGTGAGCCGGTAATAGGTGCAAACGGGAACGGCCAAAAGAAGTCATCGGCCCCCGAGGTCGCAGAAGCCGCAGGAGCCCCAGAAGCCCGAAGTGCGAATGAGGGTGCGGATGGAGAAGCTACCAAATCGAAGTGGCTTCAGGAGCCCGAACTGCAGCCCGGAGGGCGAAAGGCGTGGATGGAGAAGCCCGAGTCCGTCATCCTTTCCTTCGGTAAGCATGCGGATAAGTCCCTTGGAGACGTCCTGATCGAGGACCCGACCTATGTCGAGTGGCTTGCAAAAGAGGCGTACGACTACGTTTTGAGGACCGCCGCAAAGAAACTTCTTGAAGAGAGCACACCGCAGGTCGACGAGTTCGACCCGACCGGTACGGCCGAAATATTCTTCGAGTAACTTGGTTGAGGGGTTTAGGTATTTTATCATGGTAGCCGGCAGCAATCGCTCGAGCGATTGCTGCCGGGAAGTATGTGCAAAACGCCGGGTTCTATCAGTTGGCAGTATTGGTCGTGCTGGGCGATGATCGTAAAATCCGTCGCTCCTTGTAACTACACTTCGGGCACTTGAGCACGAACGAGGTCAGGATACCGTCCGTTGTTTTTTCATCCAGCAGTTTCCCAAGCCTGAATCCATGTTGCGGGCAAAAAAGCCGCCTGCCTTGCGCATCGTTATTCAAAGCGGGTACTTCGACCGACTTTGCGAGTAGGTGTTTCGTTTTAGATCATCTCCTATGGTACATGCGGCAGTTGATACTTCGTGACTCCCAATTCTTACTTATCGATTATTGCTTCTTAAATTACTTCTTGCCTGGATTTAGTCCTTAGCTGGATTGATTCTCAAACCAGTTTTCAAACTGATATTTACCTAGTTCTCGACTAAATTAGCAAACATATGTTCGCATATAATTATAGATCTTTTAAGCGGCTCAAACAAGCCACAAGAAAGGTAGAAGCCGGGCGTCAATACCCCTCACGGCTCAGGCCTCATACAAGATAACATTATTACGAGAGCAGTTGCTAGAGGAAAGGGCAAATATATACAGATTAATAAGCCCGATTTTGAAGTCGATAATTATCCTAACTTGGTGTATCATGCCAAGTGGTTACGCGCTTTACGCCCGTGAATCTGCGGCCAACCGGGGATGCAATGGCTATAATCTTCTGATTCTGGCTCCCGGCTTTTGGTGTTAAGAAAAGCTTCAATAGGGCAATTTTAAAACTCATTACATAGAGGGATAGCGTGTAGGGAGACATTATGAGCGCAGCCACTCCATTATGGGAAATAGTAGTCAGGCTTTTACTTGCGGTGCTGTTGGGCGGCGCCATCGGGTATCAGAGAGAGATCGCTGAAAAACCGGCGGGCCTTCGCACACACGCGCTCGTATCGCTGGGCTCTGCGCTTCTGATGATCGTTTCAATCGATATCCAGCCGTTTTTAGGGTTGGCCCGAACGGATGTCACGCGTATCGCGGCAAGCGTCGTCACCGGCATCGGTTTTTTAGGTGGTGGCGCCATCATCCGGCAGGGCAGTATCGTGCGCGGTCTTACCACCGCGGCGACCATTTGGGTCGTCTCGGGTGTGGGTCTTGCCGTCGGCGGCGGGCTCTATTTCTCCTCTCTCGTTGCGACGCTTTTGATATTGCTTACGCTCACCATGCTTAAATACATCGAGATCAGGGCCGTGCCCGGCCACAAGACCATCCAGATGATGGCGGTTGATAACCCGCAGCAGTTGGGAAAAATAATCTCGGCCCTCGGTGAGATCGGTGTCACTGTGGGCACCATCGAGATCGAGCCGCTTGAAGGTGAGGGCACCAACATTATACAGTTGGGGATACAGGTTCCGCAGGATGTCGACGATATCCGGGTACCGGCGCAACTGGCTCAGGTAAAAGGTGTGGGTGAGATACATTGGATAAGCAGGCCGATGATCCACGAACGATAAAATGGGTCGTAAGCTCCTGCCTCATCGGTCTTAAGACCAGGTATGATGGTAGGGACAAATTCTGCTCAAAAATCCAGGAACTCGTTGAAAAGGCAGAGGCGGTACCCTTTTGTCCTGAACAGGGCGGAGGGCTGGCCACCCCGCGTCCTCCCGCTGAAATCATTGGTGGCGATGGCCGCGATGTGTTGGCCGGCAGAGCGCGAGTGATAAACAAACTCGGCAAGGACGTGACCGAGCAGTTCATTCGCGGCGCTTCACAGATGCTCGAGCTTGCGCGCATCACCGGCGCAACAGGTGCGATCATTACATCTCTGAGCCCTTCTTGTGGGGTCGGGGCTATTTATGACGGCACGTTTTCCGGTACTATAAGAGAGGGCGACGGTGTTGCCGCCGCCCTGTTAAGAGAATCCGGCCTCGAAGTCATCACCGAGAAAGAGTTTGAAGATGAGTGTTGATTACCACGTCCATACCGCCCGCTGCGGCCATGCCCGCGGCGATATGCGCGACTACGTAAAGCGTGCCAGAGAGCTGTCCCTTACGCAGATCGGCTTTGCCGACCACCTGCCGCTTCTCACAAGACACGACCCCACGCTTACCATGTCGATCGGTGAACTCCCGGCGTATATCGAGGCGGTCGAATCCCTTAAACGAGAGTTTCCGGATATTACGATAAAGACTGGCATCGAGGCCGATTATCTGCCAGGGATGGAAGAAGAAACCGGGCGGCTGCTTGGCTCGTATGATTTTGACTACGTTATCGGCTCGATTCATTTTATCGATGGATGGGGTTTTGATGATAGCCGCTACATCGAAGGGTATAAACAGCGGGATATCTATGAGGTCTATGCGACGTATTTCAAGCTGGTAGCGGATGCGGCAACGACGGGCCTCTTCGATATCATAGGCCACCTGGACCTTATAAAAAAATACGACTTCAAACCCGAGAGGGATATAACCCCGCTGGTTGCGGGCGCAGTTTTAGCGATTCAAAAAGCGGGCGTGGCGATAGAAATAAATACGGCGGGCTTGCGAAAGCCGGTCGGTGAGATCTATCCGGGTGATGCGATCCTCGCCCTCTGCTTCAAAGAGGGCGTGCCGGTGACGTTGGGCTCCGACGCCCACAGCCCGGAGGAAGTCGGCATGGACTTTGAGGCGGGACGCGCAGCCGCCAAGCGTGCCGGTTACGAGCGGCTAGCCGTTTTTACGGCACGCAAACGTGATTTTATAGCACTCTGATCGATTTGCAGGTGATGGTAGTGACGAAGGCGTTGGTGTTGATGTCGGGCGGTCTCGACAGCATATTGGCCGCAGAAGTTCTCCTCGAGCAGGGAATAGAAGTCGAGGCGATTACTTTTGTCACCCCATTTTTCGACTCGGTGGACGCGAAAAAAGCCGCGACGATGCTCGGAATCCCCGTTCACATCGTCGATATCACCGACGCGCACATGAAGATGCTTAAACACCCCAAGCATGGTTACGGGAGGTTCATGAACCCCTGCATCGATTGCCATGCGATGATGATCCACAAGGCGGGCAAGCTGATGAAAGAGCTTGGCGCCGATTTTATTGCGACCGGAGAGGTCTTGGGCGAGCGCCCCAAATCGCAGAATCGCCAGGCGCTCGGCATTGTCGAAAAAGAATCCGGGATGGAAGGGTATGTACTGCGACCGCTCTCGGCAAAGCTTCTCGATGAGACCATCCCCGAGAAAGAAGGCCTGGTCGACCGCACGAAGCTGCTCGATATCAGGGGTCGCTCGCGAAAACCCCAGATGGCGTTGGCAAAAAAATACGGGGTGCTCGAGTATCCGTCGCCTGCGGGCGGCTGCATCCTGACCGACCCGATGTTTTCAATCAGGCTTCGCACCCTCTATAAAGTCGAGGGAGAGCCCACGGCAAACGAGGTAAACCTGATGAAGATCGGGCGGGTTTTTCTTTCGAGCGAGGGTGCCATCATTGTGGTATCCCGAAACGAAGAGGAAAACAAGCGGCTTGTCCAGCTTGCCGAGCCGGGTGATATCATTTTCGAGGCCGAAGAATATGCCGGCCCGCTTACCATCCTGCTAAAAAACGACTTTACCGAGCGCTCGGTTTTCGAGGCCGCCGCGCTTACCGCACGCTACGGCAAGGCCAAGTCGCTGGATGAAGTCGATGTTACGAGCGTAGAGTTCGGTACGTCTGAGAAGCGGCTCATCCACGTACGGCACCCGGCCGAGGCCGTTCACGTTAACCCACCCAAAGACGGCGAGCTTGCACGGGTCACCGGAGCGTAAAGAGACAATCTTCTTTATTTACTCATTTAGTCTTATAATACCTAATAAACAACCGGTCTATGTTAACAGACCCGTTCTGCGGTTGATGCTTTAAATCATGGAGGCAAAGATGACTGAGAAGAAAGCACAAGTAGGTATTTTTGGAGGTTCCGGATTTTACTCGTTTCTGGACGGTGTTGAAGAAGTAAACGTCGAGACGCCTTATGGTGCCCCGAGCGATAAGGTCGCGATAGGCGAGGTCCAAGGCGTAAAAGTCGCGTTTCTGCCACGCCATGGGCGCGACCACCAGTACCCACCGCATATGATAAACTACCGGGCGAACCTGTGGGCGATGAAGTCGCTCGGTGTCGAGCAGATAATCGGCCCATGCGCGAGCGGAAGCCTGCAGCCGGAGATCAGGCCGGGCATGTTCGTTATCTGCGACCAGTTTATCGACCGCACGAGCGGACGCAAAGACACGTTTTATGACGGCCCCATCTCAACACACGTGAGCGCCGCAGACCCCTTCTGTGCGAATATGCGCGAAGTAGCGTATGAGACGGCAAAAGAGCTTGATATCCCAGCAGTAAACGGGGGGACCGTCGTGGTCATTCAAGGCCCGCGATTTAGCACCCGGGCTGAAAGCAAGTGGTTCTCATCAATGGGTTGGGAGGTCATCAACATGACCCAGTATCCCGAAGCATACCTCGCACGAGAGTTAGAGATGTGTTACCTCAACATCTCGCTTATCACCGATTACGATGTCGGCCTTGAAGGCATGCCGGACATCCCGCCGGTCTCACACGAGGAAGTCGTCAAGGTCTTTACCGAAAACAACGACAAACTTAAGAACCTGCTATTCACCCTCGTCCCTAAGCTGCCGCAAGTGCGTGATTGCTCATGCTATAACGCGCTCGAAGGTGCGAGGTTCTAATCAACAGCTAGTCAACCATACCGATTACAAGGGCCGGGCTTGTCTCGGCCCTTTATTTATGGTAAGAATCTATGTGACGAAAGTGTCATGCCGCCAAACGAGAACATACTCCATCAAACCGTTTCTCACCTGCCTGTTTAAAAGAATTTATATAAATTTAATACGGGAAGCTGGAAAAAGTTTGTATCATTGGTTACAATATAATAATCGGATGACTATATTTACTACAAAGAACCTTTGTACGATATATCTTTAGATGCATTTTTCTACACTTAAACGAGTCTTAAGTAAATGAACCTGAATGTACCTAAAGCAGTCTATAAAGCAAAAATGTGAGGGGTTTTAAAGTGAACGATATACCGGAAGGCGTAATCGAGCGGCTATCCACATATCTCAATTGTTTGATCAAGTTTCAGCAAAGTAATATCGAAACGATTTCTTCGGAGCGGCTCGGTCTCTCAAGCGGCGTTAATCCGGCGGAGGTCAGGCGCGATTTTACATACTTCGGCACCTTCGGCAAGAAAGGCGTCGGCTACGATGTCGAGACCCTGATCCAGCATATCCAAAGGATATTGGGTTCGGATGAGCCGCATAAAATCGCCCTTGTCGGTGCGGGAAACTTAGGCTCGGCCATCGCTTCATACGAGGGGTTGCTCCAGCACGGTTTTCATATCGCCGCGATATTTGACAGCGACCCGCAGAAGTTTGGTAAGACCATCAGGCACCTTGAGGTGTTTAGCATCGCCGATTTGCCGCATATCACCAAGAATGCGAATATCGAAATCGGCATCATCGCGGTACCGCCGTTTGCGGCCCAAGAAGTAGCGGATATGTTGATCGATGGGGGAGTTTCAGTCATCCTGAACTATACCCCGGCGCTCATCAATGTGCCGGCGGGCGTACAGCTTCATAATACCGATCCGGTTCAGCAGCTGCTCCATACCCTTTATTACCTGTCGGCTAATGAGAAGAAATTGGCCAGGAGAAAACGCAACGGCGCAGCTTCCGACTAATACACCGCTGAATTGTTATTTTAAAGCTGATTTTGGGCATAATTAGTGCTATGGTTAATATTGGTGCTATGGTTAATAAAACAGTTACGACAGAAGGAAGGTTGCGATAGACCATGTTTGGTTTAGGTGTTCCTGAGCTGGTAGTTATCTTAGTGATCGTGCTCGTTATCTTCGGTCCCAAGAAACTTCCTGAAATCGGAAAAGCAGTCGGGCAGGGTATACGCGAGCTTAAAAAAGCTACGGATACAAAAGAAGAGCCGCAGGCGACTGAGCAAAAACAATCATCATAAGAGCTTAAGCATAAAAACATACTCATAATAGAACACAGAAAATCGTTATATAATGCAAAAATGTGAAGGGGGCCGAGAGGCCTCTTTTTTCTAGGCTGGGACTACCAAGCTGCCGAACTCTCTCCTTATCCTACTGGTTCTTAGGTAAGGCTGCGTAAGGTTATAGCAAACCAAAAAGTATTTGGTATGATGTGGTTGTCAATCATTCTGCAAAATTTTCAAGCAAAATGTTGAAAAATGAGATGCCTGTAACTGCAGATGTAAAGAAAAATGTGGTCTACAAAAGCCATATGTGTTAAACACGTGGTCAAGGTATGAGAATTCTTATCATCGAAGACGAAAAAAAACTAGCAATGTCGCTAAAAAAAGGGCTCGAGCAAGAAGGTTATGCCGTAGATTGCCTTTTTGACGGCGAAGCGGGGCGCCGACATATAGAAATTCACGGTGGTGATTATGACCTCGTGATATTAGATATTATGCTGCCGAAAGTCGACGGGGTCGAGGTCTGCAAAGCCATCAGGGAACAGGGGATCAATGTTCCTGTTCTCATGCTTACGGCCAAAGACAGTTTAGAGG
>NZ_JBTSLF010000106.1:8140-9551 GCF_054640775.1 Candidatus Aquicultor sp.
TTGGTTTAGATAGTGGTGCCGATGATTATCTGATCAAACCATTCGATCTTGAGGAGTTATTGGCAAGGATCAGGGCATTATTAAGAAGGCCGAGCGTTTTGCTACCGCCGGAACTCAGGGTAAACGATGTGATCCTTAATCCCGTAACACAGAAAGTCTACAGGGCCGATAAGGAGATCCTGCTCACCACTAAAGAATTTGCCCTGCTTGAATACTTCATGAGAAATGCGGGACAGGTTCTTACCAGGGAGCAGGTATTGAGCCATCTTTGGGATTTTAATTTTGATTCATTTAGTAATGTAGTTGACGTGCATATCAAGAACTTGAGGAAGAAGATCGATCATGGGAAACACAGGAAACTACTGGAGACCATCAGGGGTGTGGGGTACCGATTTAAGAAATAACCTGTTTCTTAAGGCGCGCTTACGCTTGACCTTCTTTTATGTTGTCGTAATCGCTGTAGTGCTGGCCGCTTTTAGTATCGCGCTCTATTACGGCTTTACGCAGAACATCCAGGATGAGATTGACGGTAACTTTGCCAACGAGAAGAGCCAGGAAGCCTTCATTTCTAACACGGTAAGTAAACTACAAGACGAGATTCTTCTCATCGATGGCTGCATTATTTTATTTGTCGGCGGGCTTGGCTTTTGGCTTGCCGGAAAAACCTTGAAACCGATTCAAGAGACGCTTAACTCGCAGAAGCGTTTTGTTGCTGATGCTTCACATGAACTTCGTACCCCTTTGGCAATTATGAAAACCAACTTGGAAGTTACCTTGAAAGATAAGGTGCAAGCGAGTGAATGCCCCCAGGCTTTAGCAAGCAATTTAGAAGAAGTGGAGAGGATGAATCGTATTGTCGAGGATTTACTCATCCTTTCTCGTATCGATAGCAGCCAGGAACGATTGCAATTTTCCAAGACCGATCTATCGGAGTTAATAGTGCAAACCGTCGAAAAAATGCAGGTATATGCAGGAAACAAGAATGTAATAATTCGAACGGATATTGAACGGCCGCTATATGTTTTGGGTGACCATCATAAGTTAAAACAAGTGTTCTTCAATATTCTAAAAAACGCAATCGACTATTCTAATAACCTGGGAGAAGTCAAAATTAATGCCAGGAAAGTCGCCAATCAAGCTGCTATAGTAATCGAAGACAACGGCATCGGCATTTCCCCAGAAGATTTACCACATGTGTTTGAGCGTTTCTACAGGGCTGATAAGTCTCGATCCCGCAAACAGGGAGGCAGCGGTTTAGGGCTTTCAATCGTCAAGTGGATTATTCAAGAACACCGCGGCAACATTTCGCTGCAAAGCTTGCCTGACCAAGGGACAACAATCTCCATTTCCCTACCTCTTTTCCCATCTTCATAGTAACTTCATCTTCCTTAGGTATCATGAAAGCAGTTGG
>NZ_JBTSLF010000107.1:0-9467 GCF_054640775.1 Candidatus Aquicultor sp.
ATATTGGCTGATAACCTCTTAAGCCTGATGCGAAAAAAAATCGACTCCATTAACTAATCCCAAAGTTCCTGCATATATGACGAGAGGCCGGTCTTTAAGCCAATCATAACGTTGCCGAATTTCACGACCCAAATCCATGTCAACTTCAAAAAGTTCCAGGTCGCAGCTATTGGGGATCACTGTTACTCTGTCTTCAGGGTAACCAGTCGCCACAATACCTTCCTTCATACCCGGAGATAATGCGATAATATATGCTGAATTACGATAGGAAAAACGCTCAAGCCAGCGGGCAACTGCAATAGTAACGGGATTCTTTAACGCCCCAACTGCGATCGGCACCTCCGGCCAGAGATCCCTAATCTCCAACACCATCGGCACCTTATTCCTTTTAGCGGCATAAATGGCTGGAAGTGCAATCGTTAGAGGCGTGCTAGTCGCGAAAACCACGTCTCCCTTAAGATGAGATGCTTCAATCCCCGCCCGCCAAGCAAACTTAAAGAATGCTTTAATGCGTTCACCATAGCTCATTCTATTAGAGTACGGCACCTCGAGCCAGTGGACATGGATACCTGCTTCATCTTCACTGAACTCACCATCGGCAGTAAACTCATCGCCGCTTTTTGAGGTTATCATATGCACTTCGTGCCCCATACGCACGAGACGACGGGCAGCCTCATAGGAACGGAGTCCACCAGCCATTTTAGGAGTACTGAAATATTGATGTAGATATAGAATCTTCATAGTAAAGGTTAACTCCCTTGACCTAAGTATCTTTTGTAGAACGCTACCTGATCTTTAGCTATTTGTTGCCAGCTAAACTTATCGACTGCTAAAGCGCGTGCCCTTTTACCATAAATCGGCAAGTCCTTCCTCTTGGCAAAAATGTCTATTATGCCTTCTGCAATATTCTCAGGCGATAATTGAACCTCCCAACCGGCGCCAGCAGTAGCTACTTCTTGAGATATGTTGGTACCTGGCGTCAACAAGCAAGGAACCCCATGAGCGAGGGCTTCCAAAACAGCCATTGGATGACCCTCGAACCGAGATGTATGGATAAAGACATCCGCTCTTTTTAGTAATAGTTTCTTAGCCTCACCTAGTATCAGTCCGGGGAGTGTGACAATATCATCTAGCCGTAACTGAGAAATCCGTCTAGCTAGAAAGGTAACGCTATCATTATGATCCGGGCCATATATCTCAATGCTTGCGTTCTCGCTCAGCAGTAAAGGTTTTACTAATGCACAAGCCTCAAGCAGAACATCTAACCCTTTATGGTATAGATCAAGCCGGCCAATAAAGACAAAACGAATGCCCTTAGACTGCCCTGGTGCCGCCAGGTCTGATTCGATTGGAATATCAGTGCCGTTGCCAACAACAAATGTCGGCCGGTGCCAGATAGACGCCTCTTCAGCTTCGGCCGGCGTTAAACAATGTAAAGCTACCGAATGTCGCACCAGGTCATTAAAAAATAAAAGATTACCAATTTTTTTCTTCAGCCGTTTAACCCTTTGCGCACCCAGCGTCATGCCTCCGTGCGGCATAATAATGTAAGGGATTCTGGCTTTGCGTAAACCATGAGCAATTCGTCTATGTGAAGGTATGTAGGTACTGTGAAACACGACTATGTCCGGCTTGTCAAAAGGCTCCGGCAAACTGACCAAACTGTTGCCGTTGTTATGATCTTTAATGTTAAAGACAGAAAAGCCGACATCATGTGGAGGCGGCGCAGCTACACCAGTCATGAGAAGAGCTGCATGAACGTTTTCGAGGCTATTCTGGGCTGAGATTAAGCCCTGGGCGGCAGTATTAATACCGCTAATCCTTTCCCAGTTAACAGGACCTGCATGTAAAATGTTAATTGCCCTCTCCCCTCCCCTTTCGATAATCAGCAGCGCATCTTGGTGCATAAGCTCCACTTACGAATCAAGGCAGTTGAATCCCTGACATCTGGTATGTGAGTTGCCTCCGTTAAAAACTAAAACTCAGTTTCTTGCTCTCAGCTCGCAACAGCCGCTTTGTCCAAAAAACTGAAAAGAGCCAAAGAAGTACTATCGGCAAAAAGGCTGACAGCTCGACAGCAAGAAGCAGTGATGCCACAAGAATGGTAAGCAGGCGGACAAGCTCAACTTTCCGTGAATCCCCTATTCGGCAGATAAGCGCTATCACTAGCGGACCCACAATCATCCCCAACCAGCTTAAATTAGCAACCGCCTCTTCGAGAATGCTTGTTGTCATACCCCAACCTAACTCTTGCGGGTCGACAAACAGCATCGCAGATGTAAAATATTGCGCATACGGCATCGGTTTATCGGGCCACAATCCTCGCGGCACGAATATACCCGCGTAATAGAGTAGACTTTGCCCTCTATATTCAAGTATCCGCATCTTTTCCGGATACACTTCGGAGAAAATCGTCATTTTTATTACATCGTCTCGACCATAATCCACCCTGACATCTTGGTAGATATCAGCGAACGATGAGGAATCATCGTATTTCTCTCTAACAATGCTTTTATAGCCATATGAGAAGCTACCGATAACTACTGCTACTGCCACTAACGCAGCGAGCAATTTGAAATTCTTTAGATACCCTTTACTCCAAAGCAAGTACGCATAAAGGAACAGTGCGATAGCAAAGATGTTTCTCTTTCCATCCAACCATATTGCTAACGTAATCCAGGGCATCACGAGCATAAACAAAGACAATCGAAACCGCTTATATGGGAAAAGTAACCCTATACTGGCCAACAAGCTTAGTTTACAGAATGGAGCGATAATCAGATTATGGTAGCTAGACACGTCACGCCCACCCTCTATCTGAAGTATGCCGAGGGGCGCCGCACCATACTTAATATATAGTTCAGGCATGGGCGCCAGCACTAAGGCAATTAGCGGACTAATTAAAAGAATGCTAAATAAAGCCTTTAAATACTGCGGGAATGTAGAACTCGTAGAATCCTGTTGATTTGTGTCCTCGTCTCCAACAGTTATAGGCTTCCTACCAAACGCCCACCACAGAAGAGGTACCATGCTTACGTAAATACAATAGATCACTGAGGTCATGGTATCCCTTGAAGCAAAGAAAAACCCCGGATCTTCAAGATAACTAGGCTTACCAATAATCACATCGAAAATTAGTGGAACACCCGAAAGAATAAAATGCACGATTAGAATAAAAAGGATTGAGTAGCGCTTCCCGATAGCAAGCTGGTATATAGCAAATGTAGCCCATGATAGCAGCCATAGAAAAGTTAAGATATTAAGAGCATCAAGCATTTTCAAAACCGCCTTCGTAAAAAGCCTCTAATAGTTTAATGCCAGTTTGAATATTGAAGGGGCTGGCCTCGATCGCCGTAAAGCAATCGTGACGGTAACTGGCATCCCTAACGCTTCCCATATCTCTTAACATATCTAAGATTACATCGGCCCAAACTGAAGCCGGTTGAGATAATGATAATCGCCTGATCAGCGGGTTTATGATATCTGCTTCCCCTGGCACGCAGTCTGAAAAAATGCAGGGGATTCCAGCCGCTTGTGCTTCAACTAAGACGAGGCCTAACCCTTCATAAAGCGATGGCATAACAAAGATATCAATTGCTCCTAACATCAGCTTGGGCACATCGTGTCTGCTGCCTGCAAATAACACCCTGTCCGCCAGACCCATTTTGGCTACTTTCTGCTCGATTACCGGACGTAATGGTCCGTCACCGATTAACAGAAGATGAATCCTGGGTTCACGCTCGGCGATTTCTGTAACGATATCTATGAGAAAGTTATGGTTTTTTTGCTCTGCGAATCTGCCAACGTGCCCAACTACAAGGGCATCCTTAGGAATACCTAGTTCTCGCCGAATAGCTGTTGAATCGATGTCTACGCTAAAAGATGAAAGATCGATAGCACAGTAAAGGACCTGCCAACGCTTATCAGCAACCCAACCTTCCCCAAACAAATCTGATGCTGCTTTATTGCTCGCTGCAAGGCCACAGGTTGCATAACGAGATATCCAACGCTTTGCAAGATCGATATAGGATCGTCGAAGAAATTCTGCTTCTTCTTGGAGTAGAGAGGTATCGTTATGGCTGTGAGCAATACGAACCGGCACGCCTACCTGGCAAGCTAAGCGAAGAGTATAACCACTGAAATAATGAACATGACTGTGGATAATATCATAGGGCCCGAATTCGCCTAAAATACGCTTGAAATTACGAGTGTATGTTAGAGGGTTGGATGGATGCATGCAAGAAATAACTCGAGACCCTAGCTCACGAATCTCATCATCATACGCACACGGCTCGGTGGTATGGACTAGAAAATCCATATGGAACCGATCGCGGTCTATATTGCGTAGAACATGCATAAGCCATGTCTCGACGCCGCCGCGGTTCATTCCGCCAACAACGTGAAGTATGCGGATTTGCTTCTTATTGCCCTTACCCATGCTCGATCGATCCTTCCAAACCTCTGGGTGGTCGGAATGCGTATGCAAGTATTACTAGGCTGCCAAGCATTTGGGCAATCGCTGCGATTGTTAACGCCATCGCAGCTCCAAGAAGCCCGTGAGCTGGGATTAACCAGAAGCAAGCTATGATTAAGACTAAGATAACGACCGTAAAAAGCGGCATTTGGACTTTAAAATAGCGTGCTGCCGTCATCCCATAGCCGAGAAATGATGTGATATAACTAATTCCAGCGGCGACCATTGCCCACAAGAAAATGTCGACATGTTTTGCGTACTCTGGCCTGTAGAGCAGCGTTAATAATTCGCGGCCAGCAAAAATAACGACTAAGAGTCCTGCTAAACCCAATAACATTGCGATAGCTACAAGCTTAACTAGTAGATCACGGAATGCCGTATGATTACCCGATGCATAATACTTCGCCAGCCTTGGACTAGCGGATTGGCCTAATGCGCTTACAATAGTAGTTCCCGCGACCATCAGATAGGATATCGCAGCAAAGATACCGAGCTGCCTTTCACCAAGGTAGTGCTCAATAAAATAGCGTGGTATGTTAACGTTAAGCGATATAAGTAGCATCACGAAGCCTAACGGCAAGGCAAGCAGTGCAAGCTTACGAAGCTTTGCTTTATCCCAGCGAGGGGATAGCGTTGAATCATCGATTTTTATATCTGCTGACGGATTCGTTATTTGTGAAAGCCTCAAAATCAGCGCACCGCTTTTGAGATCATAGTAAATCAAAATAAGCGCCCAAATTACGGCTAATCCTATGACGCCCCACAGAGTGCTTCTAGTGAGATAAACGCCAATTCCTAGCGCCAGTAATGATAAGAATCCTTTGAGCATCATTGATTTGGCAATGCGGTCCATTCGCTCGTGTTGCTGGAGTAAACCGAAAAATATATCGCTGGTCGATTCGAATGCTTTGGCTACCCCGATTACCAGAATAACGAGCATCGTATCCTCGCGGTAACCGGAGAAAAAGGAGATGGCCACAATAACGACTAGAGCCAACGCTATTGCTATCAACCGCAAGCCTAAATAGTCGCCGAAGAGATACTCACGCCTGGCATCAGTCGCCTGGACGGCCCGTAATTGGAGGTTCGCAAACATAATGATAGGGGCTGTGACGGCAAGACCCAGTGCAAACTGACCAACCATAATTGGGCTACCAAGCTTCGCTAGAATAACCAGCATCCCCCACTGGCAACCGGAATAAACTATGTTTCCTAATAACGTCCAAGAGAAGTTTGTGCGTAAAGATAATCCTGGCATATATGTGGTTTCAGATGTAGACGATACTTGGGCGACCTCGTCTGATAGCGCTGTCATATACTCCACCACCTGCAATCTTGTTTTCCGTACGGTCTGTCCTTTCGATTCATTATCGGCATTACGATTGTGCAAGTGAGCATGTCATCTAAACGAACTGTGAGGCCTCAGCTAAGGCCTCCCTATCCTCATTCTTATAAAATCTATCAACCACTTGGTTTATATGGCAATAAAACACCGCTCGTGTAAAAAGTCGATAAGCTTAAGCTCGTTGCCAGCTCGTATTATGATCTCCAATTCACTTAACAGTTTCTGAACTTGGGCATTATTAAAATCACTAAACGCAAGATTTATCTGTGGGTGGATCGTTTTATCGACAACCTCGTCCTCGTTGAATAACTCTTCGTATAATTTCTCGCCGGGTCTCAGCCCTGTTATGGTGATAGGAATATCATCGCCGGGTTTAAAACCTGCCAGCTTTACCATGCTTCGCGCCAGATCGAGTATTCTAACCGGCTCACCCATATCAAGAACGAATATCTCGCCGCCATTCCCTATCGCGGTCGCCTGGGTAACCAGATAAACGGCTTCCTGTATCGTCATGAAATACCGCGTGATGTCCTCGTGGGTAACAGTTATAGATTCACCGTTTTTTATCTGCTGCTTAAATTTTGGGATTACACTGCCGTTGCTGCCCAACACGTTACCAAACCGCACTGCCATGAACTTAGTGATATTGTTCTGGTTGGCTGCAAGCTTTATAGCCTTCTCGCCAAACTGCTTCGAGAGACCCATAATGCTGGTAGGATTGACCGCTTTATCCGTTGAAACGAAGATAAATCGCTCGCAGTTGTGGCGCGCGGCAGCATCGATCATTTTGCGAGTGCCCAGAAAGTTGTTCTCCATGGCTTCAAGCGCATGCTTTTCCATCATCGGCACGTGCTTGTACGCTGCCGCATGAAATACGATATCCGGCTTGTAAAGGTTGAATATTCTCTCGACCGCCAGCTCATCCCGAGTATCCATGATATGAATATCAAATACCCTCCGGTTTCCGTTAAGAGAACGGTTCATCTCCTCTTCGATATGGTAGAGGCCATTTTCATAAATATCGGTAGCAATTACGCGTTGCGGATTGAGATCGACCACCTGGCGACAAAGCTCAGAACCTATCGAGCCGGCTGCTCCCGTAATAAGGATTGTTCGGCCTCTATAGCAACCGACGGTGCTCCGCAGGTCTATCTCAACTTCTTTCCTGCCCAGTAGTTCCTTGGGATCGATGTCCCGTATATGCAAGATATCTTCTTCACCCCGCATTAGCTGAGCGTACTCGGGAACGGTTTTACATACGATTGCAGCTCCCTGACACACTAGTGCAATACGCCGCTTTTCGCTGACAGCAGCCGATGGTATTGAAAGGATTACTTCATCCGCATGATACTTGGACACAACCGCAGGGATAGACCTCGTGTTTCCGACAACACCGACCCCGTGGATCATCAAACCGACCTTGGATGGATCGTCATCCAGAATAGCCACTGCCTCATAGCCCATCTTGGGGTTGGATTGTATCTGTTTTACGAGCATGGTGCCGGCGTCACCGGCGCCGATAACGATCACGCGTATGCGGTTAATATCTCCAAAAGAATAATTAAAGGTTGGGAAAAGGTCTTTGCGCGCACGGATTACAAAATAGCTGCCGCCGATAAGACTGAGCGTCAGCAACCAGTCGATAGCAAATACCGCACGTGGGATCTCAACGTGTCTGGTAAAAAACAGGACGACCAGGAACAGGAGTGAGGCAGATGTGATTCCCTTGAAAAGTCGAGACACTTCACGCAGGCTAGCGTACTCCCAGAGCTGGTTATAAAAGCCGAAGAGATAGAATACTGGAATTTTCGTCGCAATGACGACCGGAAGTATCGATAACAAAAAGGTAGTATACGATAAAGGAATATCCATGCCGAAGCGAAGCAGAAACGACACGAATAACGCCATGACGATAAGAAACACGTCGATAATTAGAAATACCGGTTGTTTGAGTCTTACCGACTTCATTGTTTCAAAGGCCTTACCGGCCGCATGCGAAGTCACCTCAATATTCCACACGATAATTCGTTAACTTCCTTTCTTACTAACGGATGATTGCCCGCGCATATAAAGAATAGTGGTGTGAGTGGTGGTGTGGAGATATTACGAGCAACCAGCGTTAAGGTTAGCTGGGTAGTGCCTTGTTGATATAACAGGTGCAACAAAAAACATTATCTGCTTATGTTTATAAGTTTACCATATAATGGTAATACCCTCAAGGGTATTACTTGTTAACGCTTTGCCTACTGGCGCTTGTTAATTTTAAGATTATGAGCAAGCGCTTCTCGGCAGAGAATATCGGTTCGCAGGTCGATAATACCAGGCGTGAGGTATCACCGGGCTTAATATCGCTCCAGTCGGTAGGATAAACCCTTTTAATGCCCTCTACTGTATAGACGAACATTGCCTTTTTTGTATACAGCATCACGTTATCGCCAAGCTCTAATTTATGCAGATCGTGAAAAGGTGCGCCGTACATGGTGCGGTGTCCGGAGACGAGCGTCGTGCCCTTGTCGCCGATTCTTGCAGTCTTCGGCGCGTGGCCGGGCCCTTTAGCTAGGCTTGCCCAATCAACTCCCTCGGCAACGGTTAGTCTAAGGTTAAGCCTTGGGATCTCGATAAAAGCAATGCTGGTTCCCGGTTCGATGGTGCCGGTATCAACCAGTTCCGGCGACCATGCCGGGGTATTCTCACCCGAGGTTTGAGAATCTTCCCCGCTGCCAGCGCCCGAGCCCCCGCCTTGCTTAGACCCCGAAACCCGCAAAGCCCGCACCGATTCATCGGAATAAAGCGATACTAATGATTGCCATTTCTTGCCTTGGCTCCACTGGTAGTATTCCTCGTTAAGCCAGAGCCCGGCCGGGATGGCCATGAGCACTAGCCCGATTATAATAGCGATGTTCGCAAACTTGTTCAGCTTACTTTTTTGTTCATCTTTCGTTTCCATACACTTAACCTCGTTACTCATATTACCTGTTATCGATCAGACCCAGTTCGAGCTTTTGGTCTTTAGAAAACACGCCTCTATACACGGCCTTTTTCCCTTTTCGTTTAAAACCTTGCGGCAGCTTGTTAAATTCAAACCCATGTGGGGCTTCCACGTCTATTGAAATGTCGGCTTTGTTAAGCACCGGTTGAACCTGCCAATCAAGCGCATATACTATCTCATCGCCCTGAAAGACTAAAACGTTAGGCAGTTCGTACGTGAGATCAACCGTCCTATTTGTACCCGACGCAAGCTTTACGTATTGGGAGAAGACTGTTTTATCTTTTTCGGCCCCGACATCAACCTGGCTGCTGGTATTGTCCATTGATGTTAGTTGGCAACCCTGCGGCACAAAGAGATTGAGCCATGTATTGCTAGAGCCGCCGCGCGCACCCAGAGGATTATCGCCGGAAACATACGTCGGAAGACCTGCTCTCGGTGTTCTGTTTATTACATTGATCGACATGCGAGCTAATCCGGAGCCGTCCGGCCTCAACTTTATTGAGTAATGAATTTCCTCGTGCATATAAACATCGATCTTATTCGCACCGTGGTTCTGCATTACGACCTGAATGTAATCGTTTGATGTTGGAAGTAGGGCGCCTCCATAGCCGAAATTTTCGGCAAGCGCCTGCTCTTTACTATCGGTGCTATAGACCGCC